>NZ_DAQR01000041.1:9398-13445 GCF_002502935.1 Methanoculleus sp. UBA413 | reverse complement strand
ACCGGTTCCGGCTCTTCTACCAGACCCTCCTCAACCGGTGCGACCATGTGACGTTCGTCTCGGACCGGCTCAGGGAGAGGACCAGCGAGGTCTGGAACCTGAAGTTTCCGAGGACTGAGATAACCTATGCGGGGGCTCCTCAAGTTGCCACGGTGACCCCGGGAGAGGTTGCCGCGTTCCGCGAGCGGTTTGGTATCGGGGACCGCCGACCGGTGCTCCTCGCCCTCGGCCTGACCGCCCTGAAGTACAAGGCCGAAGGCCTGAAACACCTCATCCAGGCTGTAAACCTCCTCAAAGAGAAGTATCCGGAGATCGTCCTCATCGCGACACGGAGGGGCGTTTTCTCCCTGGAGGTAGAGGAGTTCACACGGGTCGAAGGGGCATCCGGGCACGTCATCTTCACAGGCGATATCGAGAACCCCTCTGTGCCACTCTCACTCTGCGACATCTACACCCATATCACCCTCGGAGACGGACTGCCGATAGCGCTCCTTGAGGCTATGGCCATGGGCAAACCTATCGTCGCAACCCCGGTGGCAGGGATTCCGGAGGCGATCTGGGATGGGGAGAATGGTATCCTCGTGCCGCCAGAACCGGCGGAGATCGCCGAAAAGATCGATTACCTGCTCAAGAACCCGGATGTAGCCCGGCGCCTCGGTGCAAACGCGAAGAAGACCGTTGACGAGCGGTTCACATGGCAGAAGAGTGCGGCGAAGTTTCTGGTGCTCTTCTCGGACGGCCGGCGGGTGTGACGGATCACTGCAGGAGGGCCTGCAGGTCACCGGCGAAGGCGCTGAAGTTCCGGTCTGCGTTGTAGCGGCGCTCCCAGTTCTCCCTGCACGCCGACCGCATCGGCCGGGCGCTATCGGTGTCGGCAGCGAGCCTGCAGACGGCTTCCGCGATATCCCGTGGTGCCGGGTTCTCCGGGAGCAGGATGCCTGTAGCACCGGAGACGATCTCCGGGGTCCCGCCCACCGCTGTTGCGATTACCGGGATCCCACAACTTTCCGCCTCCATGATCGAGACCGGGACGCCCTCGGACTCGCTGACGTTTACGAAGGCGTCGATGGGGCTCTGCCGATAATGTTCCAGGACGGCGGCGTTTGTGAGGTACCCGGTGAACCGGTAGCTGACGTTCCCGGGCAGTGTTGCATCCGCATAGGCCTCCACATCTGCCTGCAACGTCCCGCCCCCGATGTGCACCCACTCAAACTCCCGGTCTGGTTGCATCCGTCCTGCCTCCGCAAGGCCCCGGATCAGGAGGTCGATGCGTTTTATCGGGATGATATGGGAGCAGGAGACGGCCCGGAAGACCCCGTCTCGGGAGGGGGATGTAAGAAACCCGGGGTCTCCCGTGCCAAGCCGGGCCACCCGGAAGCCGGATGCGCACGGGGGGTACCGGGCTGATAGATGCCCCTTCCCGTGCTCAGAGACGGGGTAAACCCGGTCAAGGGAGCAGGCCCTGGCCTCCTCAAACGGCATGTAGGGCGGGGTGTAGCGTTCGGCGTAGAGGTCATACCCGTGCGCCCGCGAGACACACCGGATATCCGGAAAATCTCTCTTTGCCAGCACGGCGCCGAGTGCGGTGCCGTCAAACCAGTAGGTATAGAGGAGCGTTCGGGCGGGGTCGAGCCCCCCCTCCTCGACCCTCCGCGCAACCCAGTCCCGGACGTCGAGCGCGATGCCGAGGTAGCCGAGCGCCTTTCGCATCCCGGCCGGGTGGAGCATGGGGCGGTTTCTCCGGAGTTCGGTGTAGAACTCCGGGGATGCAAGCGACGAGAGGATGAGGTGCAGGTAGTAGGCCGTCGTACTCTCTCCCTGCGCATCATGCATGATGGAGGTCTCGGCCGATACGTTCCCCGGGAGCGACCGCTCAAGCCTCTCGCCGGGCGGGGGGTAGAGGCGCGGGACGAGCGTGACGGTGTCAAACGTCGAAGAGAGGTGCGGGAGTTCGCGGTCGAGGAACGACTCCACGACCTTGCTGAAGGGGTATGATGTGGTGAAGACCACCAGGTGGTCACCGTTCCCGGGAGTCATCGCCGCGGGTAAGGCGGCCGGAGCAGATAAGTGTTTTCAGTGTTGGGCGAGGACCGCTTTCATATGCCGGTAGCGCCGGTACCACGGGGCCGGTATGAGCGCCATAAGGGAGTATGCGATCTTTTGCCGGCGGTGCAGCCGGGTCGGGCACCAGGCCAGGTTAGCCCGTGCGAGGTCGGGGCGCCCGGCCTGGATGTTCCGCGCTGCGGTCTGCAGTTGTTTTGCGGCAACGTACTCCAGCACGTCGTCAAGCATCTCCGGAGGTATCTGCCCGCGTTCGATCGCGTGCCGTGCCGAAGCGACGAACGGGTTCTCGGGGACGGGCTGAATCCTTGTGCAGGCCCTGCTGGCCACGTCGGTATGATAAACCGCCCCGACCCGCCAGGTGAACGCGATCGGGTAGCGGAACGCAATCCTGCCCCAGAGGTCCACGTCCTCGCCCCACCAGTGGCCTTCGGCAAATCCCCCCGTCTCCTTAAGGACCCCTCTTGGTATCGCCACCGAGGAGGAACTGATCGGCGGTTCGCCGAGGGCAGCTGACCGAAAGTAGTTCGGGAGCAGCCCGCTCCAGGGGGTCGGAGGCACGGCCGCAATCGAGGCAACCCTTCTCCCGCCGTCCGGGTTGTAGATCGTGTAGGCCGTCGCATACAACCCGGCCCCCGGGTAACGCCTGCGGAGATCGAGGGCCGTCTCAAGGAAAGCAGGATACCATTCGTCGTCCGCATCCAGGAATGCTACGAGATCCGCCCATGACTCCCGGATCCCCCGGTTCCGTGCAGCCGAGGCGCCCCGGTTCTCCTGTGTGATCAGGCGTATCCGGGGGTCTGCAAAATGCTCGACGATTGCCGCGCCCCCGTCGGTTGAGCCGTCGTCGACGACGATGACCTCAAACTCCTGTTCAGTCTGGGCAAGCACCGACTGGATTGCCCGCCCGATGTACGGGGCCTTGTTGTAGAGGGGGATGACCGCCGAAACAACTGGTCTGCCGCCTGTCAGAAGCCCGCACCTCCCTCGTCGCGGAGGGGTATGCACCCCCTACACGCCGGGGCGCCTGATGACATCTCAGGAACGAATAATCTTTGCAATCCCGGCGGCGGCCCGACCGTCCCCGAAGAGCGGCGGCTGGTCCCCCGCCGGAGCAAACTCATGGATCATCGAGACGATCTCCTCCCTCCCCGCCCCCACAAGCACATTCCACCCGGCCTCGACCGTCTCGACCCACTCTGTGTTCTCCCGGAGCGTGATGCAGGGCACGCCGAGCATGTAGGCCTCTTTCTGGACGCCGCCTGAGTCAGTGAGGATCTTTGCCGCATGCGCCATCAGGTGGAGCATGTCGAGGTAGCCGAGCGGTTCGGTGACCTGGACGTTCTCCGGCATCTTCGCAAGGAGGCCATACCGCCCGAGATAGTTCCGTGTCCGGGGATGGACCGGGAAGACGACCGGCATCCCCGCCTCTGCGAGGGCGCCGAGGATGGCGACCATGTTCTCCTGGCTATCGGTGTTCGACGGCCGGTGGACGGTGATGACGAGGTACTCCCCCGGTCGAACCCCGACCGCCTCAAGGATCCGGGAGCGCTCTTCCGCAACCGCGCGATTGTAATTCATCGCATCAACCATCACGTCGCCGACAAGGTGGACGCCCCCCGTGATCCCCTCGGCCGCGAGGTTCTCCACAGCAGTCTTTGTGGGGCAGAAGAGGAGGTCAGAGCAGTGGTCGGTGAGCACCCGGTTGATCTCCTCCGGCATCCGGCGATCAAAACTCCTGAGCCCCGCCTCGACATGCGCCACCGGCACGTGGAGTTTTGCCGCCGCAAGCGCGCCCGCGAGGGTTGAGTTCGTGTCACCGTAGACGAGGACGAGGTCCGGGTTCTCCTGCTGGAGGACGTCCTCGATCGCCCCGAGCATCGCCCCGGTCTGGTGACCGTGGGTTCCGGAGCCGATGTTGAGGTTGTAGTCTGGCTTCGGGATCGCGAGTTCCTCAAAGAAGACCTCCGACATCCCGTGGTCGTA
>NZ_DAQR01000041.1:0-9191 GCF_002502935.1 Methanoculleus sp. UBA413 | reverse complement strand
GGCGCACTTGATGAACTGGGGCCGCGCGCCGACGATCGATGCGATCTTCATGGTTATCACCGGACCGGGTGGCTGTTTTTGTCGCCGCGGCCGATGCCCTTGTAGATGAAACCCGCCCGGATGAACGCGTCCGGGTCGACGACGTTCCTGCCGTCGACGATGACGGGGTGCTCCCGGCCCGAGAGTTCCTTTACCCGGACGGGGTCGAGGGAGGCATAGTGATGGTGGCCGGTGAAGATGGTGACGACATCCGCCCCTGCGAGAGTCGCGTCAAGGTCGTGTGCAATCTCCACCCCCGGGTAGTCGTCCACGAAGGGGTCATGGACCCTGACCTCTGCACCTGCCCTCTCCATCGCCGCAAGGTAAGGCTCTGCAGGGGTGTTCCGGGTATCATCCGAGTTCTGGATGAATGCCCACCCAAGGAGCGCGACCGTCGCGCCCTCCGGGGACTTCCCGGCCCGCCTGAGCCCCTCGGTGGTCAGGTGGACCATATGCCGGGGCATGAACTCGTTGATCGTCCGTGCGACGCCGAAGATCGACTCAGCACCGTGCGGGTACCAGAGGTCGCCCCCGAGGACCTGCGCGCCCCGCTCCAGGTGCCAGGAGTCCTTCGTGAGGCAGTGGCCGCCGACCCCGGCGCCCGGCCAGAGGATCGCGCGGGTGATCCCCTCGCCCTTGAGGGAGTCGATCCCGGCCCTGACGTCGTAGACGTTGACCCCCATCGCCTCACAGTGGAGGGCGAGCTGGTTCGCGGCCGCGATCTGGAGGTCGCGGAAGGCGTTCTCGGCGGTCTTGGTCACCTCGGCAGCGGTCGCGGTCATCGGGATGATCTTCCCGGTCGTGAGCACCGGCCGGTAGAGTTCCATCGCCTGCCGGGTGGAGACGTCGTCGATCCCGCCGACGATCCGGTCGTGCTCGCGGATATTCCGGAGCAGCCGCCCGACCATCACCCGCTCGGGAGCGTGGGCGAGGCAGAACTCCTCCCCGGCGACGAGCCCTGACTCCGCTTCCAGGATCTCCCTGGCCATCCCGGCAGTCGTGCCCGGGGTGACGGTCGACTCAAGCACCACGAGCGTTCCTGGGGTGATGTGGCGCCCGACGTTCCGAAGCCCCTCGATCAGGGCCGAGAAGTCGGGGATGAGGTCTTTTGGATCGAGAAACGGCGTCTGGATCGCGAGTGTCACCGCGTCGCACGTTGCGATCTTTGAAAAATCGGAGGTGCACCGGAACTTCCTGGCGCCGACGACCTCTCCGAGCAGTTCCTCGAGCCCCGGCTCCTCGCCCTTGAGCGGGGACTCTCCCCGGTTCAGCATCGCAATCTTGTAGCCGGAGGAGGCCGAGTCCCGCTGGAACCCGAGGACCGACTCAAACTCAGGCGCGTCCGCAAAGAGCACCGCGGCGGGGATGCCGACGTAGCCCATGCCGACGACGCCGATTGTCTTGATAGGTCCTCTCTCGTCGATGATCGATTGTAACCCGTTACTCATGCAAAGACCCTCGCTTATGCCGCAAAACACCGTGCGACTTCCTCGCAGATCTCCATGTTCACCAGCGCCTGTGCGGGGCTGACCGGGAACGCCCGCCCCTGTGCCACGCAGTCAAGGAACGTCGAAAGTTCGAGTTTCAGCGGTTCCTGCTTGTTCACGAGCACCTTCTCGATGATGTTCTCCTGCACGTACCGCTCATCCTCAACCGCGTACCTCCCGGGTTTTCGGTGGATGTAGATCTCCTGGGCCATAAAGTCCCCCTCAACGGTGAACTCCTCCTCCTCGATGTAGATCATCCTGATCTTCTTAGAGGACTTCCTGCTTGCCGAGAGGTAGACCGGGGTCTCTCCGAAGGAGAAGAGAGCGCTGCAGACGTCCTGGTTGCCGCTGCCGGCGAGATGGTAGTTCCCGTCCGGGAGGAGGACGTTTCGCATGATGTCCACATCGTGGATCATCAGGTCTTCGACGACCGAGGAACCGCTCACCCGGGAAGAGGCCGGGTTATGCCGTTTCATCTCGATGTAGAGAGGGTCGCGGACGATCTTTTTGATCTCCGGGACAATCGGGTTGAACCGTTCGATGTGCCCGACGCCGACGACGAGGCCGTCGGGGATCTTCCCGATAAGCCTTCTCGTCTCTTCCGCCGTCGCGCAGATGGGCTTCTCGATGAGGAGCGGCACCCCGGCATCGAGGACCCGGGTCGCAACAGAGAAGTGGTAGGGCGTCGGAACACAGACACTCACCGCATCCACGCTTTTGAGCAGATCCTCAACGGTCGGGGAGACCGTTGCCCCAAAGGTGCCGGCAAGGTCGCGGGCCGCCTCCCCATTGAGGTCATATAGGTAGAGCGAGTCCACCGCTTTCAGTTCCGAGTACACACGGGCATGGTTCCTGCCCATCATTCCGACACCGATTACCCCTACGTCCAAAGTTTCACCGCCGATGGTATTGCCACGTACGCTCACCAGGGAGTTCCAGATGATAATAATAGTATACATTAGCATCGCTCTGTCATGACATTATCGCGGAAGGATATCTCCTCGTTCCGGGATGGGGAGGCCTGCCGGATCACGGCTATCTCTCCTACTTCGGTTCAAAATCAATAAGGCCTTTCCCGGCGAAACCAATGCTCGTGTTGCGTCCCTCCAGATATCTTGCCCGTATCATGCGGATCGACCCTGTCCAGCGCCAGAGTGTCATCAGCCTCGGATCGACGATTGGGCTCACCGCGGTCGGGTTTCTCTCCACGATGTACTTTGCCCACACCGTCGGGCTCTCGATACTGGGGGCGTACTACCTCTTTGTTGCCTACTTCAGCATATTCAACCTGCTCGGAGATGGCGGGTTTGGAAGCGCTGCTGTGAAGCGGATCAGCGAGGGAGAGGACCAGAACGCCTACTTCACCGCGTTCATCCTCCTCAGGGTGATGCTGATGGCCGTCTCGGTGGGCTTCCTCCTCATCGTGCAGCCGTACCTCGTCGACCTCACTTCATCGGGGGTCTTTCCCTGGCTGATCCTTGCGCTGGTCGTCAGCGTCTTTACAAGCATCACCTCTAATGCGGTCTACGGGAGGGGGAAGGTCGGCGTCAACCAGATCGGTGGCCTTATCAATAACCTGGTCCGGATTGGTATCCAGGTCGCCGCGGTCATCCTCGGCTACGGTCTCGCGGGGCTTGCCGGTGGGTTTGTTGCCGGGCTCCTTGCTGCAGGGCTCTTCAACTTCCGGTTCCTCGACCTCGCCCTGTCCCCGTTCCGCTGGTCGCACATCTCCAGCCTCTTTGCCTTCTCCTTCTGGATCTTCCTCAGCGCGAGCGGTTATCTTGTCTTCTCGTACGCCGATACCATCCTGATCGGCTACTTCATGACCGATACTGATGTCGGTATCTACCAGGTGGCGCTCCAGCTCACATCGATTGCTACGTTCGTAACCCTGGCGCTCCATACCACCCTCTATCCTAAAGTCAGTTACTGGGGGAAGCAGCATGATCTCGCTTCGGTGGAGGGTGCGCTCGCCCGTGCCTTCACCTACTCGCTCCTTCTCGCGGTCCCGGTCCTTGCCGGGGGCTGGATCCTCGGCGAACGCCTCCTCTACTTCTTCTACGGGGCGTCATCCGCCGCTGGCGCGGAGGCTCTCGCGATACTCCTGCTCGTCCAGGTGGCCCACGTTTTCATGTACCTCCAGACGATGTGCTTAAACGCTCTCGACCGGCCGAAAGACTCGTTTCGGGTAACAGCGGTCGCGGTCACGGCTAATGTCGTGCTGAACATCCTCCTCATCCCGGCATACGGCATCGTCGGGGCGTCGCTCGCCACGCTCGTCACCATGGTGCTGAACGCGACGCTCGCCCACCGTGCTCTCTCCCGGAGCATCCGGGTGCGGATGGAGCCCCGGGCCGTAGGTCACATCGTCCTTGCTGCGCTCATCATGGCAGCCGTTGTCATGGCCTTTTCGTTCGCAATCCCGCTCTCGAACGTCTTCCTCGTTCTCGCGGCGGTCGCCCTCGGTGGGCTGGTCTATATCCTGGTCCTTCTCCGGATCGACCGGGGTATCCATGACGAGCTGAAAGAACTGACACTGAAACTCGGGATCCCGTGGCCGGAAGGGCTCTGATGGTCGGCGGGACGTTCCACCCGGTCTCTCGGGCAGCCCCCTCACCTCCTAGATGGGAACCCCCTGGTGAGGGGAGGGGTAGTCGACTTGAAATAATAGGCGCGGCAACGTCAGGTCATACGCGAGGAAGACGATGAAGAAAGAAGTCCGCGAATTGAAGGACGAAGAGTTCCCGCTTGCAGAGATGGCCTGGACGCACTACCGCAACCAGAAGGCGGACCCGGGTCGGGAGAGGATCTTCGGCGTCTTTGTTGACGGTGCCCTGGCAGCGACGGCCCGCTGTACCCGGCACCCGGGCGGCCTCGAGATGGACTGCGTCTTCACCCTGGACGAGTACCGTGGAGGTGGGTATGCAAGGGAGGCCGTGGAGCGACTCCTCGAAGAATGCGGCACCGAGACGATCTACATCCACTCAACGCTCCCCCTGGTCGGGTTCTACGGGAAACTCGGGTTTGTGCCCATCCCGGAGGCGAAACTGCCGGCGAGTATCAGGGAACGGTTCGTCTTCTGCTTCGGGGAGATGGCGGGGTGCAACGTCGCCCCGATGATGAGGAACCCCGTGGCCGGATAACCCCGACAGCCGCCCTCCCGGCAGGACCGCGTAGGAGGGACGCGTTTACCGGCGGATCTTCGGGGACGGAATGTGCCTCTCCGGGTCAGTGCGACGGCAAACCTGATGTACGATGAGGCCCGATAGACCGGATCGCGTGGGGGTCTCCAATCGGTATGGCGGGCATCGATTACGTTGTTTTGACCTGGAACAGCGCTTCAACGCTGGAACTCGCGCTCTCCTCGATCCGGAACTACGGGCGCCCGAACAGGATCATCGTCGTCGATAAGCACTCGACGGACCGCACCGCGGCGATCGCCGGGAAGTACGGCTGCGAGATCATATCGTCGGGTGCTGGCCTCGGCGCCGCAAGAAGGCTCGGGGCACGCGAGGCCCGGACGGACCTGATCGCCTTTGTTGACTCCGACGTGGAGCTTCTTCCGGAGTGGGAAGAAGTCCTGCGGGCCTGGGCAGATGGGCGCTACCCGGATGCAGGGGTGATCGGCGCACTCTACGACGACGACTATCTCCGGCCGGCAACCGCACCGGTCTCACTCCTTGGGGGTAACGGGGCCTTCGGTTGCTGTGTGACCTACCGGGAGCACATACTGGCATGTACTGCCCTTGATACCCTCTCCAGTGGAGAAGACGCACTCTACGCCGAATTTCTGGCGGAGAAGAACCTGCGGTGGTATATCCTGCCCGTCTACGTCAACCATCACCGGGAGCTCGGGAATGTCCCCAATACCCTGAGGTGGCGGTGGCTGGGCGCCGGCCTCCGACGGCGGAGGGGGTTCCGGGCCTCAATATGCAAATCCATCCTTGGCGGCGCAGTCATCGGGTTCCGGATGAACGGTCTTGACATCTCCTACCGGGAGAACCTTACCCTGCGACTGAACTACTTCATCGGCTACATGCTCCCCGGCAGGTACTTCGAGATCGACAGGGGAAAGAAACGATCGTGACCGGCACCTCCCTGACGAGGTAGTGGAGCATTCCATCGAACATTTCAGGCGCACCGCTGCCCCACGCAGAAGTCTGTTGAATTGCTACGCGCCCCTTCGCGTGAGACTGCTTGCCCACTCCCACACACCAGAATCTCCACTATACGGTGAAATGGTCCTGTGGAGACCTTAGTGCTCGATCTTTCTGATGTGGTCGATGGCGTTCTCGGCCAGTTTCTCCTTTCCCTGCAGCTCGGCGACGTCCCGTATCGCCTCTAGCATGTGGACGGAATCCTCAAGAAAACTCAGGATATCGGCGGGATAGAGATCGATCCCGTATTCGTCGAGGAGGTGGGCGCTGATCTGCCGGTGATCAAGTCCCATCTCCCGGAACTCGATGATGGTGAGGGTGAACTTCCGCTCCGGGCACCCGCAGAAGGGGGCACTTTTGCATTTGCAGTCCATGAAGTCCCGGAAAAAAGCCAGGAGCTGCTCGCGCGTCCGGCGGTCGAGGCTATCAAAGTTGATTACCCTTCCTACAGATTCGAGAAACGCGCCTGAGAAGGCGTGGTCAGGGAGCCGGAATCCCGCCGCCCGCTCCAGTTTCCGTGCCGCCCGAAACCGGGCCTTATCCGCGATCACGACGTCTCTCCGGGCACCTCGTCGAACTTCGCAAGCGATTTCATGGCGTTGCTCATGGTCTCGATCTCGATGAGCCACTCGTCGAAGAGGCCGGGGTTCTCCATGTCGTCCTTGATGTACTTCGCGCAGCAGGTGGCGCCGTCGATCACGGCGGCCCCGATATTCGCCGCAACCTCGAGCGCCTCCTCGAGTTCCTCCTCGTCGAGGGCCCTGCCTTTCTTCACGAGCGTCTTGATATCCTTATCAAACCCGCCCTCGAGGTACTTCCGGCAGGCGGTGAAGAGCACCAGCAGGGAGAGCTGGAGCGACCCGATGATATCCTCAAGTTCCCCCGCGGGAAGCCCGGTCATGACGATCAGCTCCACGTCGTCGAGCTTCGCCGTGGCCTCCTCCTTCGTGAGTCGGTCGTTCTGGTAGAGACGGATGATCTTTAAGACGGAGAGGGTGATATCCTCGGTGAAACTGTAGAGCATCTGCTCCCCTTCGGAGACCTCTTCGCCCTCGGCGGGCTCAAAGTCCGCACCCTCCAGCGTCGTTAGCCAGTTGTCCCAGCGCTCCTGGTTGTAAAAAATATAGAAGAGTTTCATGGGCTCTGCCTGTTTGGCTCTCGCTTTCTTCGCCATATCAGTACACATTCGGAGTGCCTCTTTTAAAAATCATTTGCTCTTCGGGCAGAAGACCGGAATTGCCGCGATCCGCGAAGATTCATCTAGAACAAATGAGCATAAGTTGAGCAGATGGCAAGAGTCTGCAGGCTTGACGCAGTCCTGAAATCCTACGAGCCCATCGCGATCGCACTCTCCGGGGGAACGGATAGTTCGGTCCTGCTGGCCAGCGCCTGGCGGCACGGAGTCCGGGCGATCGCAATCAGCGTCGATACAGGGCTCGCCCCCCCGGGAGAACTCGCGGCGGCGCGGGAACTCGCTGACCGTCTGGGCGTTCCGCACGTCACAATACCGCTTGATATGCTCGATATCCCCGCTGTCCGGGAGAACCGGCCGGACCGGTGCTATGTCTGCAAGCGGGCGATGATGGAGGCGATTGTCGCTGAGGCAGGGCGGCGGGGGTGCCGGACGGTGGTCGACGGGACCCACGCTGATGACCAGCCTGCAACACGGCCCGGGATGCGGGCGCTCCGCGAACTCGGTATCAGGAGCCCGTTTGCGGAGTGCGGTATGGGGAAGGCGGATATCGAGGCGCTTGCGGCGGATCTTGGGGTGGGCGTCCGCCCGCCGTCGGCATGCCTTGCGACCCGTATCCCCACCGGTGAGCCGGTCACACGGGAGTGTCTCGCGCTCGTGGGGGCTGCCGAGGCCCTCCTCGCGCGGGAGGTTCCCGGGACCATACGGGTCCGGTGTAGCGGTCGCCGGGCCATCATCGAGGCCGACCCGGCGTACCGCCGGAGGCTGGAGCGGCTGCTCGGTGCGGTGAAGGACCTTGGGTTCGAGGACGTGGCAATCGCGCCGGGGGGCTACGAAGAGGGAGGTGCGGATTCGTGGAAGCGGTGATGGTCAGGTACGGCGAGATCTTCCTCAAGAGCGAGCCGGTGAAACGGCGGTTCATATCGATAATGACCCAAACCATCAGGCTCGCGCTGGAGGCTGAAGGGCTCTCCCACCGCATCGAGACCCCGCGGGGACGGATCCTGATCTTCGGCGATGAACCGCAGCGTATCGCTGAAATCGCCGCCAGGACGTTTGGAGTGGTGAGCGTCAGCGTCTGCACAATGACCTCCGCTGATATCCCCGGGATCTCTGCTGCGGCTGTCGGGCACGCAGAGCGCCGCCTCCGACCCGGGATGTCGTTTGCGGTCAGGGCGCGCCGGTCGGGTGTTGAGGGGTTCAACAGTCAGGAACTCGCGGCTGCGGTCGGCTCGGCGGTCCTCGACCGGATCCCTGAGGCCACGGTGGACCTGACGGCGCCCGACTACGAGATCTTCGTGGAGGCCCGGGAGTATGGCGGCCTCGCCTACGATGAGAAGATCAGCGGGCCGGGCGGGCTCCCGTACGGGACCCAGGGTGAAGTGATGGCCCTGCTCTCGGATGGCATCGACTCGCCCGTTGCGTCGTGGCTGATGATGCGCCGGGGTTGCCTGATGGTGCACATCCATATGCACAGCGGGCGGTTCGGCGGGGCTGACTCTGAGAAGAACGTCCTGCAGAGCCATGCCCGGCTCTCTGCCTGGGTTCCGGGGCACCCCCTCGACCTCCTCGTCGTGGACATGGAGCCGTTCTTTGAGGTGATTACAGCGTTTAAGGAGCCCCGTTACCGGTGCATCCTCTGCAAGCGGTTCATGCTCAGGGTGGCAAGCATCCTTGCCGAAGAGCGGGGCGCCTACGCGCTCGTCAACGGTGACAACCTGGGGCAGGTGGCGTCCCAGACCCTGGCGAACATGGCGGTGATCGCCCCGGCGGCGAGCGTTCCCGTGCTCCGGCCGCTCATCGGTTTTGATAAGGAGGAGGTCGTCGAGCGCGCACGGGCTATCGGGACGTTTGAGCCCCATCCCGGGAGTGTCGGGTGCACGGTCGCCCCCCGCCACCCCTCGACAGCAGCGCCCGCGGCGACGATCGCGCGGATCGAGGAGGAACTCGATGTGGGCGACCTCGCGGCGCAGGCGGCGGGGACGGTGCGGCGGTACCGCGCAAAGAATGGGGTGATTGAGGAGGTCCGGTGAGGGGGCCTTGGGATCCCAAGATCATTCTAGCCCTCTGTCGTGAATACACACACGGCTTTCGAAGTGATATCGTGTCTGGGGGAGGGGGTCTCCCCATTGGCGCTAACTGGGCATATACGTGCAATGAATCTCTGTTGATACCAACGTGTTTCAAGCGTTGTTGAACCCCCCAGTTCGCTCTGGAAGGTCGTATCCCGTGGTGCTCCGGGGCGCGGCTTTCTTGTGGCTATCGCCACGCTACTGCCCCTGCCCCCCGGGGGGCGGGGGAGGAGGCCGGAGGCCG
>NZ_DAQR01000091.1:0-14097 GCF_002502935.1 Methanoculleus sp. UBA413 | reverse complement strand
CTGTTTGCAGGTGACGAACTCCTCGATATCCGGGTGGGAGGCAGCAAGCACCCCCATGTTCGCCCCTCGCCGCCGGCCGCCCTGCCTCACCGCCCCGGTCGCCGCATCAAAGACCCGCATGAACGAGACCGGGCCGCTTGCGGCGCCCATCATCCCGTTGACGATATCACCGCGGGGGCGGAGGCGGGCAAACGAGAACCCGGTGCCGCCCCCTGACCTATGGATGAGCGCCATGTTGGTGAGGCTTCTAAAGATTCCTTCGAGGGTGTCCTCCACCGGCAGGACAAAGCAGGCCGAGAGCTGCCCGCTTGCGGTGCCTGCGTTCATCAGGGTGGGGGAGTTTGGGAGGAAGCGGAGGCTTGATATAAGCGAGAAGAACTCACGGGACCGTGCCGGACCGCCCACGAGATCGGCGACCCGGGAGAAGAGGCCGTCCGGTGTCTCGCCGGGGAGGAGGTAGCGGCGTTCCAGGAGGAGGCGGCCTTGCGGAGAGAGCTCCATACTGCAGTCATGGAACCCCGCCCTTAATAATCCGTCGTGCCCAACTCTTCTGCCGTCAATGTCTCTTATCGTGCTCGGAACTGCATCCCACGTGGGAAAGAGCGTGACGGTGACGGCGCTCTGCCGTGCGCTCTACCGCCGCGGGATCCCGGTTGCGCCGTTCAAATCACAGAATATGAGTCTCAACTCCTACGTCACGGCCAACGGGAGCGAGATCGGGATAGCCCAGGCCGTACAGGCCTTCGCCGCGGGTATCGAGCCGGTGGCCGATATGAACCCGGTCCTCCTCAAACCGAAGGGTGACCGGACCTCACAGGTGGTGATGCTCGGCCGGCCGTATAAGGATGTGCAGATCAGCGACTACTACGCGGAGACCGATATGCTCCTTCAAGAGGCCGTATCGGCGTTTGAGCGGTTGCGGCAGCGCTTTGGGCACGTGGTGGTGGAAGGGGCCGGGGGAGCCGCGGAGGTGAACCTCTACGACCGCGACATCGCAAACATCAGGCTCGCCCGGAGCCTCAGGCTTCCGATCATTCTCGTCGCCGATATCGAACGGGGCGGGGTCTTCGCCCAGGTCTACGGGACGCTCGCCCTCCTCCCCGATGATATCAGGCCGCTCGTCGTCGGGGTCATCATCAACAAGTTCCGGGGGGATGTCGGGCTCTTCGCGTCCGGGGTGGAGAAACTCGAGGAACTCACAGGCGTCCGGGTGCTCGGGGTGGTCCCTTACGCAGATATCCCTCTCCCAAGCGAGGACTCGCTCTCGCTCGGGGACAAGCGAGGGCAGGCAACCGGGAGCCCGATACGGATAGCCGTCGTCCGTCTCCCCAGGATCGCAAACTTCACCGACTTCGAACTCCTTGAGCGCCACGCCACGGTGGACTACGTCACTCCGGAGACGCCGCTCGCCGGCTACGACTGCATCATCCTTCCGGGGACGAAGAACACCGTGGAGGACCTGGCCGTGCTCAACCGTGCCGGAACCGGGGAGGAACTCAGGCTCGCCCGGGAACGGGGTATTCCAGTGATCGGGATCTGCGGGGGCTACCAGATGCTCGGCCACCGGATCCTCGATGGTGGTATCGAGTCAGGCTCCTGCGCCGAATACGAGGGCTTCGGGCTCCTCGACGTGGTCACCGCCTTTACCGGCTACCGGAAGACGACGGTGCAGGTCCGGCGCCGGGCAACCGGGCCCGGCCCTATCCTCTCGCGGATGGGTGAGGTGGAGGGCTACGAGATCCACATGGGAGAGACGGAACGGGGCGACCTCCCCGAGGCGTTTTCCGGGGAAGGGGCCGCAAGCCCCGACGGACTGGTCTTCGGGACCTACATGCACGGCCTCTTCCAGAACCCGGGCGCTGTAAACGCCCTGCTCGCCTACCTCTCTGAGCGGCAGGGGGTGCCGTTCGAACCGGTGGCGGCGGCAGATGGCGACGCCGCCTACGACGACCTGGCCCGGCACTTCGAGGCGCACGTGGATATGGATGCTCTTATGGTCTATTTTCAGGACGGTAAGAGGCGACCTCGGGATGAACGGGTAATAGGCTGATGCGCCCGGGTCGAGGCTGACCCGCAGAGAGCTTGTTTCAACAGAACCGAAAAAAGAATAAACCGGCCCCCTCTTTTTCAGATAAAGAACCGGAACGCAACCCAGGCGATCAGCACCATGATGGCGGAGTACTTCAGCCCCGCGAGCACCCGGCCTTCGCCCATGATGCCCGCCGCAAGCCCCGAGAAGAGCCCCTGGATCAGTGCGGAGTGGGAGAAGAGCCGGTTGTAGAGGAAGAGGTCCACGGTACCCATGAACGTCTGGCTCGAACCCGACGCCGCGACCGCCTCGCCCGCCTCCGCCATGGTGGAGAGGAAGGTGCTTGAGAGCACCCCGATGACGAAGAGAAAGACAAAGAACGACATAACGATGATGATCATGTAGATCATCATACCGTTCCTCCGCTCCGACTTCAGGTTGAAGAACTCATAGGCGTCGTGAGCCGCCGCCCGAAGCACCTCGCTGACGTCACCGCCGGCGGAACTCGCGTGCGCAATCAGGTCGACGCTCCGCTCGGCAAGCGGGGTGTTCACTGCCTTCCCAAACCGGCGGATAGCCTCCACGAACGGGACGCCCCAGGACATCTCGGTATCCAGCTGGCGGACGTGCGGCGTGAGCGCCCCGTACTCGCCCTCCGAGACGATGTGGATCGCGTGCGGGAGCGTCATGCCGGAGTCGTTCATCCCGGCCACATCCCGGAAGAAGTTCGGGAGGGACGCCTCGATGCTCGAGACGCGGAGCGCCTCCTTGAGGTCGAGGATCGCGAGCGGCACGATAGCGATGAGGAGCGAGAAGACAAAGATATCATCGATCATCGTCGTCGTGAAGAGGACGCCGAAACCATAGGACATCACCAGGCTCATAGACCCCCCGATGAGGAGGAGCAGCGCCGCCGGGACCGATATAAAGAGGACAGTGACCGGGTCTTCCATCATCACCCGGAGCGGGTGCCTGATGAACCGGTAAAACCCTTCCCGGTACTTCCGCTGGTCCTCGATCTTGCCAAAGATCTCCTGCTCCTGCTCCTCGAAGGCGTCAGCCACCGGGGCATCCACCGCCTCGCCACGGTCAGGAGATCTATTCAGGAAATCATCGATAATCTCTTTAAATCCCATAATCACACCTCCGGGGTCATGGAACTGATCAGGATGACGAACATCGTGCTCCCGAACGGCACGATCAGGTAGATGATGATGTAGAGGAAGAGCGGATTCGAGTCACCGGAGAGGATTGTCATCACCGACTGCAGGATGATCAGAAAGAGCATACCTGCAACCATCGCGGTGACGTAGGACTCCGCGATCAGCCCGAGCGTCTCGAGGAACGTCTTCTGCTGCTGGTTGTTCTCAAGCGTATACTGGTGAGCCTTCGTGCGGAAATACTCTGTGAGGTTACTCCCGCTCGAGATGCTCGCAACAGCCCCCTGCAGGAATTCCCGCATCCGTTCGCTCGGCGTCGCCTGCGAGACCGTCCGCAGGGCTTCAAGGAGGTCCTTCCCGAAGAAGTCGGTCTCCCGGGAGACGTAACGCGCCTCAACGGCGCTCTCGCCGTAGATCTTACTCTGGCCGAGCAGCCGGAAGACCTCGTCGGGGGTGATCCCTGCCGAGGACATCGCGGTGACGTAGTTGATGGCGTAGGGCAGGGTGGCGTCGATGTTCCGGCGACGCTCTCCAGCCCGTATGCCGGGATAGAGGAGGAAGATCAGGTAGGATATGCCGCCGAAGATCAGGAGCGAGAGGACCGTGATGATGATGGTGCCGATCACGAGTTTGTAATCGTTCAACGCGTAGAAAAACTCAGGGACCGCCCCCCGGTAGGTGATCATCTCAGGGACCCTCAGGAGGTAGGTAAAGAGCCCGATGAGCACGGCGGCGGCCAGCCCCACGACAACCGAGGAGACGTAGGCGGTCGCAAGGTAAGCCTCAAACGGCGTATTCATCCGGGCCCCCATGAGATCCTTGCGGAGGCTGATGAAGTCCCCCCGCTTCTTCTTTAAGTCCCGGCCGATCAGGTTGAAGCAGAACCGCTCATAACTGTTCATGCGGAACCACCCTCCCCGTAGAGGTCGGAGCGCACCCGCTGGATGACCGTCTCGGGGTCACGGAAGTAGGAGACCAGGATCTTGCTCACGTCGCGGAAGTAGCGGATCTTCTTGATGCGCATCCATTCGAGCACCTCCTGCCGCCGTTTCAGTTCTTCCTGCATCCGCTCCTCGCTCCATCCCCGGTCCTCCATGATCTGCTCAAGGATGTAGGACTTGCCGGAGTAGCGGATCTCATCGGTCGCCGGGTGCCACCTGAAGACCTCGTTCGTGATCAGCTCGTTCGTCCTGGGATCGATATCCAGGATCTCGATGAGCTGCTTGTTCCGCCGGATCCGCTGGCCGCCAACCCGGGCCTGCACCTGGATTGACATCAGGGAGAGCGCCGAGAGCATGTTTCTCGGCACGTTGATCGGCGGGTTCTCCAGACGGTGGACGGCGCTCGCCACCGAGTCTGCGTGCATCGTCGCGTAGGTGACGTGTCCGGTGCTCATCGCCTGGAAAAGCGTCAGGGCCTCGCGGCCACGGACCTCGCCGACCAGGATGTACTCAGGACGCTGCCGGAGGGCGGCACGCAGGAGTTCATACATATCGATCTCGCCCCGCCCGTCCTGCGAGAACGAGTCCCGGGTGATGCTCGGGATCCAGTTCGGGTGAGGGAGTTTCAACTCACGGGTATCCTCAAGCGTCACGATCTTTGCAAGCGGCGGGATGAAGAGCGATATGGCGTTCAAGGTCGTCGTCTTCCCGGACGCCGTCCCGCCGGCAAATATGCAGGACTTGGCGTTCTCGACCGCAAGCCAGAGGAAGGCGATCCCGAGCGGCGAGAAGGTGTGCCACTCGATAAGATCGGTCGGCGTAATCGGCTCCTCACGGAACTTTCGGATCGTGAACGTCGAGCCGTGGGCGGTCACCTCTGACCCGAGCGTCATCTGGATACGTGACCCGTCGCTCATTGTGGCGTCAAGCATCGGTTCAGCGATCGAGATGTACTTCCCGGCCCGTTGCGCAAGTTTCGTGACGAACGAATCAAGTTCGGCAGCATCGCGGTAGATGAGGCTCGTCTTCATCGATTCATACGTCGTGTGATAGACGAAGATGGCGCTTCCTACGCCGTCGCAGGAGATATCCTCGATGTAGCCGTCATGCATCACCGGGTCGATCAGCCCGTCGCCGAGGAACTCCTTCTCCACGTGATAGAGGATCTTCTCCCGCCCGGGCGGCTCGAGGCGGATCCCGTAATCGGCGATGATGGTGTTCGCCGCGTCCCGGAGCGCCTTCCTTGCCTCATCGCGGGTGAGGTCCCGGGTGGTGATGTCGAGCGTCTCAAAGAGGCGCTCCTTGATCTCCCCGAAGAGTTCCTGTTCACCGGGCGTGAGCACGGGTTCGAGGACATTGTAGGTGTACTCGTGCGTCGTGCTGTCGTAAGTCACCCGGACATAGGCATACGGCTCGTTCACCGGGTAGAGTTCGATCTCCTCCAGTCCCGGCGACGGCCGCATCGAGAGGTCGACGAGCGGCCCGTGGAGGACAGGGTTGTACTCCTCGATCACCTCCACAGTCTTCGGGAGGTGGAACCGCTCGAGGAACCCGAACCTGGGCTCCGGGACGTCCTCAACCGGGACCTCCGTGGCCGCCGCGGCCGCGGCAAGCGTGGCAGAAGAAAACGCCTCGGTGAAGAGTTCATCAAACTCAGATACAACCCGGGCGTTATCGACAAAGTCGAACTGGCGCTCGTTCCGTTTAATGTGCAGCTCCTCGACCTCAAATGTCGCACCCTTCGGGAGGATCAGGTCGGCCAGGTTCCCGAGTTCGTCGACCGACACCACACCGGCAGAAATGTTCTCGTCGGTTTCGGGCTCTTCTTCCACCTCCGGGTCGGGGAGACCGGGAGAGGCGCGGTGACCGCGTGCCGGGATCACCGGCTCGTCAGCCGTCGCCGCCCCGGGGTCATTTGGGGCGGAAGTGTCCGCCTCCTTCTTCCGCCCCGCAAAGATGCCGAAGGGGTCACGGCGCTCCGGCGGAGAGGCCGGCATCTCCGGCTCTGTCTCCATATCCTCCACCGCCTCTGGGGAGGTCGCATCCTCCCCGCCCGATTCTGCACCACTCTCTCCAATCCGCTCGAGGAGCGCCCTGGCGGGATCACCATTGCCTGATGCGCGCCGCTGGCCGGCGCCCCCCGACCCGAGCACCGAGTCGATGAGCGAACGGATACCCGCTCCCCTCGGTGCCGGTGCGGGCGAGGGGTCTGGCTGCCCCCCGTCCTCCAGAACCGCTTCTTCCCGGACCTCTTCCTCACCAGGCTGGTCCCCGGGCGGGGAGGATGCGACCTCCTCGCCGCTGCTCCCCGGTTTCCTGGATTGTGTGAGAAGATTCCTGACCGTTGCTATCAATTCACGTTCTTCATCTTCACCTGCTCTCATCCTCTGTGCCCCCAATATCAACGCGCGTTTCTACCTGAGGTTCATGGAATTCGACGATGCACCGTGTCCGCTCTCCGGTCCGATCCGAGACCACGCACATGTAGCGCCCGTTTAGCAGCCGGAAACAGACTCTTCCCCCGGAATCCGTCACATCGCTCGTGATGACGAGTTTGCCTTTCCGGACCGAGACGTGGGCCCCGGCAAGAGGTGCCTGGCCGTCGTGGATGGTCAAGCAGAGCACTCCCACCCTCTGCCGGGTGGGAGCGCCGATGGTCGGGATATCGAGACGGCCGTTCCTCTTCAGGTGGCTCTTCTCGAAGACTCTGCAGCGCGATACCAGTGCGTCGGCGATCGGCGGTGCCACCAGATAGAGGTCGAACTCTTCCCCATCAGCCAGGTGCAGGACAGCCGAATCGCCAAAGAGCGTCCCCTTCTCATCGGCAAATACGGCACCATCCGGTTCGCCCCGGGAGAAAACCAGGAAAAACGTATGCGTACTATCTTTTGAGATCCCCATTCCGGTCAGGGAATGGATGTTACTGTAGTGCAACAGCTCACTCAGGGTAAAGCACCCCTCGTGCGTCGACTGCTCGAGGATCTCGTCTACAAGGTCGTTTATAGCCATGCACATCTTCAGGTACGGTATTTCTATGGTTTGTGTGCCGCACGGGGAGATTTTGGTCCCCAGCACAATATACCACATCAGTATGCTATTATTAATAGTTTGTGATAACTCGATCTCGATTCTAGCCGATATTCTGGTGAAAGTACCGGATCCAGGAACTGAGAGGCCGGTGTTTCCGATTGGCAAGCCACGGGAAAGCAGCAGATGCGGCTCCCGCCGCAACCGCGAGAACCGGGGCTGCAGGAGGCCCTGATTGCATGAGGTATGCGTCAAAAATGCAGGAACCCCCTGCAAAGCGAGATCGCCAGAAATAAGATATAAAAGGTGGATAAGGTACTGTCCCATGATTCTTCCGCCCGTGGTCGCCGTCCCGCTCATAGTCGCAGCGGTCGCGATAGGGGTCACGCTCGTCTACGCGTCGGTCCTGGACGCAAAGGAGCGCCGGGTACCGCACAGGACCTGGCGCCCCGCGCTCGCGGTCGCGATTCCGGCGGCCGTCTGGGTATACGGGCTGATCCTTCTTGCCGACTGGCGAACGGCAGCAGGCTACCTCATCCTGGTCGCAGTCTTCTGCGGATTCTTCTACCTCTTTGGGGCTGCAAACCTCTTCGGGGGAGCGGATGCGTATGCTCTCATCATCATCACGGTCTGCATCCCGTTCTTCCCGATCGAGCCATACTTTGGTAGCCCGCCCCACGGGTTCTTCCCGTTTGCTGTCCTCACAAACGCCGTACTCATCAACATCGCAGCACCGATTGCAATATTCGTGAGAAACCTCATCCAGGGAAACCGGGCCCCGCTACCCTGTCTCTTCCTCGGGTTCCCGGTCGATGGAAAGGAGATCCAGAACGAATTCGGCTTTGTCATGGAAGATATCGAAGAACAGGACGGCAGGCTGGTCAGGCGGTTCGTCGGCTTTACCGAGTCGCTCAGACGGATGGTGCGGGGAGAGAAGCGGATATATACAAAGGATCTCAGGCTGCACCCCGAAGACTACCGGAGTGAGCTTGCCCTCTACCGAAAGGCCGGCAGGGTCTGGATATCCTACGGCATTCCGTTTATTATACCGATCACGGCGGGATTCCTGACCGCACTGTTCATGGGTGATATACTCTTTGTAATCTTAACGATCCTCGCAGGAATGTGAACCAATATGGAGATACAGTTCAAGAACGGATTGGTGCCTGTCATCGTGCAGGAGAAGCGAACCCGTGAGGTCCTGATGCTTGCGTACGCAAGCGCCGAGGCGCTGGACCTCACCCTGACCACCGGATATGCACATTACTACAGCAGGAGCAGACAGAAACTCTGGAAGAAAGGGGAGGAGAGTGGACACGTCCAGCGGGTCTGCCGGGTGCTTGTCGACTGCGACGCCGATACGATCCTCTACGAGGTCGAGCAGACCGGCGCAGCCTGCCACACCGGTCATGCCTCCTGTTTCTACCGAACGGTCGAAGGGGAGGAGATCGCCGGAATGGTCTTTGATCCGGAGAAGGTATACGCTAATAAGGGTGAATGACCTCACTAATATGGTGATTTTTTATGAAAATTGTACCCGATACAAGCGTCGTGATAGACGGACGCATAACATCGATGATAAAAACCGGGGAATATAAGGGCGCAACAATAATCATACCGGAAGCCGTCGTCGCCGAACTGGAGGCGCAGGCGAATCAGGGGCGGGAGATAGGGTTTTCCGGTCTGACCGAACTCCAGGAGCTCTTCCGGATGTCGGAGGATAATGTTATTGAGCTCCAGTTTGCCGGAGATCGCCCGAGCCTCGACCAGGTGAAGCTCTCCAGCGGCGGCGAGATCGATGCCCTGATCCGGAGCGTCGCCCTCCTGTATGACGCCAGGTTCATCACGAGCGACCTCGTGCAGGCTGAGGTGGCAAAGGCAAAAGGACTCGATGTCACCTACTTAAAACCACAGATCGGCGACTTTTCACCGCTCTCGATCGACCAGTTCTTTGATGAGGAGACGATCGCGATCACCCTCAAGGAGCGGGCCCCGCCGATGGCAAAGGTAGGGAAACTCCGGGATATCAGGCTGGTCACCCTCCGCGATACGCCGATGACCGAGTACGAACTCCGGTCCATGGCGCAGGAACTCCTCGAGCGGGCAAAACGCGACCCTGACGGTTTCATCGAACTCGAGAGACGTGGGATCACGGTCGTCCAGATTGGATCGCTCCGGATCTCGATCGCCCGTCGGCCGTTCTCTGACGGGATGGAGATCACGGTGGTGCGGCCGCTCGTGGACCTCGCACTTGATGACTACAGCATGGCACCTGAGATCAAGAAGCGGATCCTCGGGAACCGACGTGGCGTCCTGATCGCAGGGCCTCCCGGCGCGGGGAAGACCACGCTCGCCCAGAGCCTTGCGACGTTCCTTGCCGACCATGACTTTATCGTGAAAACGATGGAGGCGCCGCGGGACCTGCAGGTGCCGGACCACATCACCCAGTATACGGCGCTCGAGGGCAGCATGGCAAACACCGCTGAAGCCCTCCTGCTTGTCCGGCCCGACTACGTCATCTTCGACGAACTCCGGAAGAGCGAAGACTTCAGCGTCTACGCCGATATGCGTCTCGCCGGGATGGGAATGGTCGGGGTGGTGCATGCCATGGAGGTGCACGACTGCCTCCAGCGCTTCTGCGACCGCGTGGACTACAGCGTCCTGCCGCAGATCATCAACACCATCATATATGTCGTCAAGGGCGAGATCGCGAAGATCTATGACCTTGAACTGACCATCAAGGTGCCGGCAGGAATGCCCGGCGATGCATACGCCCGCCCGGTGATCGTCGTCCGCGAACACTCTCGCAGGGAGCCCGAGATCGAGATCTTCCGTTACGAGGGGGAGACCCTGGTGATGCCGCTCGCACGGAGTGCTGAGGAACCGATCGCCCCGGCGAGCGCGGCGCCGGTCGGGGCGCCAGCCGAGCCCGAGGAGAACGTCTCCTGGAAGGTTGCCGAGAAGGAGGTTCAGCGCGAGATCGGGCGGTATACGAGCGGCCCGGTCGAGGTCCGTATCATCAACGACAACAAAGCTGTCGTCTACATCGAGGATAAGGATGTCCCGGCGGCGATCGGGAAAGGCGGCAAGAACGTCTCGGCGATCGTGAATAAACTCGGTATCGGGATCGACATCCGGCCGAGGAGCGAACTCGAGGTGCGAAAACCCATCGAGGAGGAGATGCAGTTTGCCGGCGGCATCAGGATCCGCCTTGACCGAAAGCAGCTGACCATCATTTCTCCTGAGAACAGGGGCAGGATCGTCGATGTCTTTGCCGGAAAGGAGTACCTCTTTACGGCTACGGTGAACGAAGAGGGAGATATCCTCCTTGCCAAGAACAGCACGATCGCCCAGGAGATGATCAAGCGCTACAACGAGGGCGAGACGATCCGGCTGAGGCCGGTGTGAGAGGATGAGGGAACCAGAAATTGGAGGCGTAGAGTGAGCGGATTTGATATGCGAAGTAACGAACGGGAGTGCATCATCAGGTGGGAGCACGCGTTCGAGGCTGACCCGGCAGAGAAAGAGAAGTATTACCTGACCGTGGCATACCCGTATCCGAGCGGGGCGATGCACGTCGGGCACGGGCGGACCTACATCGTCCCTGATGTCATCGCCCGGTACCAGCGGATGAAGGGGAGGCAGGTCCTCTTCCCGATGGCGTTCCACGTCACCGGAACCCCGGTGATCGGGATATCGAAGCGGATAGCAAACGGTGATGAGCAGACGATCGGGCTCTACCGCGACCTCTACCGGGTGCCGCAGGATATCCTGGACCGGTTCATCAACCCGATGGAGATCGTCCGCTACTTCTCTGAGGAGTACATGCGGGTGATGCAGAAGTCCGGGCTCTCTATCGACTGGCGGCGGCGGTTCATCACCGTCGACCCCCAGTACAGCAGGTTCATCGAGTGGCAGTACGGGCACCTGCACGAGGACAAACATGTCGTGAAGGGGGCCCACCCGGTCAAGTACTGCCCTCAGTGCGAGAACCCGGTCGGCGACCACGACCTGCTCGAGGGGGACAAGGCTGAGATCATCAAGTTCACCCTGGTGGTCTTCCAGTGGGGCGATGCCCGCATTCCATGCGCGACGCTCCGGCCCGAGACGATCTACGGCGTGACGAACCTCTGGGTGAACCCGGCCACTACCTACGTCCGGGCAACGATCGACGGTGAGAAGTGGATCTTAAGCGCAGAGGCGGCAGGGAAGCTCGCCCTGCAGGACCACGAGGTCCTGGTGACCGAGAAGATCCCGGGAACCGCGCTCATCGACCAGACGGTCGCCCACCCGCTCTGCGGCGAGATCACCGTCCTTCCGGCAACGTTTGTGGACCCCGATATGGGGACCGGGATCGTCATGAGCGTTCCCGCCCACGCACCCTTCGATTACATCGCGCTCCGCGACCTGCAGCAGCAGGGGAGGTACACGTCCATCCAGCCGGTTCCGCTCATCTCTGTCGACGGCTACGGCGAGATCCCGGCAAAGGACGCGGTCGAGCGGGCAGGCATCCGTGACCAGAACGACCCGGCGATGGAGGCGCTCACCCAGGAGATCTACAGCGCCGAGTTCTCCCGCGGGAAGGTCTTTGAGAAGTACGGCGGAAAGCCGGTTCGGGAGGCCAGGGACGATGTGGCGGCGCTGATGCTGGAGCGCTACGGCTCCATCCCGATGTACGACTTTGATAACCGTCAGGTGATCTGCCGGTGCGGCGGCAGGGTCTACGTGAAGATCCTCCATGACCAGTGGTTCCTGGAGTACAGCGACCCCTGCTGGAAAGAGCAGGTGAAGACGCAGCTTGAGGAGATGGCGCTTGTCCCGCCCGAGGTCAGGAACGAGTTCGACCGGACGGTCGACTGGCTGAAGGACTGGGCCTGCACCCGCCGGGTGGGGCTCGGCACGAAACTGCCCTGGGATCCGGCCTGGATCATCGAGCCGCTCTCCGACTCGACGATCTACATGGCCTACTACACCATCGCTCATCACCTGAAGGCCATCCCGCCGGAGAACCTCACCCCCGAGGTCTTTGATTACATCTTCTTCGGGGAAGGCTCGCCCACGACCGTTGAGCGGGAGACCCTTGATGCGATCAGGAACGAGTTCCTCTACTGGTACCCCTACGACTACCGGTTCTCGGCAAAGGACCTGATCTCAAACCACCTCACGTTCCAGCTCTTCCACCACCGGGCCATATTCCCGCCCGAACTGCAGCCGAAGGGCATGGTGGTCTTCGGTATGGGCCTCCTGAACGGGGCAAAGATGTCCTCGAGCAAGGGGAACGTCTACCTGCTTGAGGACGCCCTGGAGGAGTTTGGTGCCGATACCGTCAGGATGTTCCTTGTCGGGAGTGCGGAGCCCTGGCAGGACTTTGACTGGCGCAATGAACTGGTCTCGTCGACCAGGAAACAGATCGAGCGGTTCTGGAACATGGTCGGGGAGGCCAGGCAGGCGGAGGGGGCGTACGCCATCGATGCCTGGCTCGCGAGCAGGCTCCAGCACCGCATCATGAGTACAACCGCGGCGTTCGATTCGTTCCAGACCAGGCAGGCACTGCAGGAGGCGTTCTTCGGTGTGGAGGCCGACCTGAAGTGGTACCGCCGCCGCCTGCCTGAGGGCGCGAGCGGCGGGGCGGTGCTGCAGGATCTCTGCCGCACCTGGGTGCGGCTGCTCTCCCCCTTCATCCCCTTCACCTGTGAGGCGCTCTGGAGCGATCTCGGTGAGAGCGGCATGGTCTCGTTTGCCCCCTGGCCGGAGGTGGACGAGGCCCAGGTCAACCCCGAGGTCGAACTCGCTGAGGAACTCCTGGAGAGGACAGTCGAGGATATCGAGTCGATCTTGAAGCTCATCCCGATGGAGCCGAAAGGCATCAGCCTCTTCGTCGCCCCGGCCTGGAAACACGAGGCGTTCCGCATCATCGCCGCCTCGACCGATAAGACGAGGGTTGTGCGGGAGATCATGCAGAACGAGGAGATGCGGAAGCGCGGCCGCGAGGCGACGGACGCGACGAAGCAGATCACAAAACTTGTGCTGAAACTGCCGCCCGATCTCGTGAAACAGCTGCAGGTTGCGTCTCTCGACGAGCAGGCGGTCCTTGAGGGGGCTCGATCGTTCCTGGAGCACGAGTTCGGCGTGCCGGTGACGATCCAGGATGCGGGGGAGAGCACCCACCCGAAGGCGTCGGGAGCCCTGCCCTTCAAGCCGGCGATTGTGATCGAGTAACCCGCTCCACCTTTTTTCACGCACATCCTTCACGGTTTTCTTTCACATATCCCGGTATGGCCGGGCAGGTCCTCTCCGGTTTACAGCGGCGGTTTCCCCAGGGGTGTGGGGGCGAATGGGCCGCGTCTCTGGTATTCAATAAGGGCGAAATCTCCTGCTGTGCACCAGCCAAAACGATCGGAACGATCGAGGAGCCCATGTAGTGGACCGTGGTGGCCTGCGCACTTCCGATGCTTGAGCTCCTACTCTCAGGTCAGTCGCTCATCACCCCGGGGAGTGGGGACCGGGCTCCCCTCCCCGCACCAGTAGTACACCGATTCCAAATTAGCAGATCATATCTGGCCTTCGTCCCATCCCCCGCGGAGCGCTCCCTTCTGTTCCCCCACCCCGCCCGGCCTGCGGCCTCCTCCCCCGCCCCCGGGGGCGGGGGCAGTGCCCGGGCGTATATCCGGTGGAACGCCGTCCTCCGGGATGCAGACCCCCAGACCGTGGTAAAAAAGGTTGATACTCTCCTCCGTTGAGAGTGCCGGTAATTGGGAATCGATGCAGTAGTGGAGTATTTCACCTTAGCTTGAGGGTGCGTTGGAGTGATCGCCGGTCTCTCACGCGAAGACGCGAAGGGTTCCGGTTGGGAGGAGCTACACGGGCGTCAAGGCTTCGCGCGAGAGCGCGAGAAGCTGTACGCATGAAAGCGACCTATTCCCCGGGCTCGCCCCGGGCA
>NZ_DAQR01000039.1:0-3353 GCF_002502935.1 Methanoculleus sp. UBA413 | reverse complement strand
GGAGCGGCACCAGCGCAAGATGGTTGCCCTTGACCAGGACCACATCTGAGATAGAGAAGCGGTGCGGGTCGCCTCCCCCAAGCACCACCGCCTTCTTATCCAGCGCCCGGAGCCCCGGGGCCGTCTTCCGGGTCGCGGCGACCCGTACTGCCGGAGAGACCTGCCGCACCATATCGACCGCCTCCCTGGTCCGGGTCGCAATCCCGCTCATCCTCCCGATGATGTTGAGCGCCGTCCGCTCCACGAGGAGGACCGCCCTCGCAGGACCGTCGAGTTCGAGGAGGATCTCCCCGGGGGCGACCGCCCTGCCATCGGCGGAACGCTCGCGGACCGTGACCCCAAAGTGCTCAAAGAGCGCCCGTGCCTCGGCAAGGCCGGCGATGGTCCCACGATCCTTCGCCCGGACCACCGCCCGGCAGGCGACGTCAGGGACAACCGTATCGGTGGTGACGTCGCCCCACGGTGCATCCTCCCTGATGAACCGGAGCAGGTTCTCAAGCGGGATCATTGCCACCCCTCACGCCCCGACGGCGATCATCCGCTCAATCGCCCGACGCGCACGGTCCATGACCTCGGGGGAGAGGACGACCTCATGCTCCTCGCGCTCGAGCGCTTGCTGGAGGTCGGCGAGGGATATCTTCTTCATATCCGCACAGACCGCCTCCGGCTTCTCGTAAAAGACCCTGCCCGGGTAGAGCACCCGGAGACGGGAGACCATCTCCCGCTCGGTGAAGACCGACCAGGGCTCGCTCCCGCCGGCGGCACCCCGGACCATACCCCCCGTGGACGCGACCAGGTCAGCCTGCTCCTGGATCTCAGGCCGGCACTCGGGGTGACAGACGACCATACTGCCCTTCCTCCGGGCCGCTTCGACGTCGGCAAGGGTGAACCCGGTATGGACGTAGCAGTGGCCGCCGGGCGGCAGCGGGATGATCGTCTTCTCCGGGAGTTCCCGCTGGACGTATGCCGCAAGGTTTGAGTCCGGTCCAAAGAGGATTGTATCGTTTTTGAGCGATGCGACGACCTTGACCGCGTTTGCAGATGTGCAGGTGACATCGGCGAGCGCCTTGCTCTCAGCTGTGCTGTTGACGTAGACCACCACGGCCGCATCCGGGTGGCGCTCTTTTGCCTCCCGGATCATCTCCGGCGTCAGGAAGTCGGCGAGGGGACACCCCGCGTCCGGCACCGGTATGACCACCTTCCGCTCCGGATTGAGGATCTTTGCCGTCTCGGCCATAAACCGGACCCCGCAGACGACGATTAGGTCGGCCTTGGCCTCCTTCGCCCTCACCGCAAGCTCGAGGCTGTCGCCCACCACATCGGCGAGCGCCTGGATCTCCAGGGGCTGGTAGTTATGCGCCATGATAATAGCGTTCTTTCTGATTTTGAGCGCACGAATCTCCATTTCCATTGCTATGTCCCCACCACCAGAGGATTCTCGAGGTTCTTTAAGAGCGTCAGGATGGAGAGGGCCGCCATATAACTCGTTGCAGGGTTATCAGGGCTCGGGACGTTTCTGACCCGGACGTAGATGTCCCCAAAGTCACCCTCGGCAAATATCTCGTGAATGTTCCTCTCTATTCCGGGGTCGACCCAGAGCTCCACGTCGGCGTCCCGGCCGGCCGCCAGTCCCAACGCTACCGCGACGTTGATGTTTTTTGGGTATAGCTTTATACAATCGTGCGCAAGCCCCTTAAATATCTCTGTTCTGGTCCCGGCAGCCATCCCAAGCGACGCGGGGGGCTTGGTCGTCCGCAGCAGGAGTTTCTCCGGCGGCGATATCTGGCCGATCTTGAGGTTATCGAGCCCGATGATGGCGCCGCTCGGGATACGGATCTTCTTTCCCACCTCCCGTGCGACCTCGATGAGGCGCTCGCGGAACTCCACATCAGCAAGCGCCCCCACGGAGAGGACGACAATATCCCTGCCCGACCGGAGGACCGCCTCCGCGTAGCGCCTGACTGCGTCGACCGAGGCGGCTTCCACGACGATCGAGAAGTCCTCCTGCATGAAGGCATCAAAGTCTGTATATGCCCGGGCATGGCAGAGCGTCGCCAGTTCTTCAGCCCGCCCGGGGATGATATCAAAGACCGCAACAATCTGGATGCTCTCGGCGTGCGCGGCGATGATGCGCCCGACGTTACCGCACCCCAGCAACCCTATTTTTATCATTCTAGTAAAGAAATTGTAATATCAGCGGTTAAGTATTGTGCCCGGACAGAAAAACAGCCCAATGCCGGGGGAACCTCCTCCGGTCGAGAGGGGGTTGTGCACCGCCGGCGGCCCGGCCGCAGGGGGACATCTGATATCACCATAGAAGATCTGCGAGGAAAGAAGGTCTACATCGAGAGTTACGGCTGCACCTACAACCATGCCGACGCCCGGAGGCTGGAAGCGATACTGGAAGGTCTCGGGTGCAGGCTGACCGGGCCTGATGAGGCGGACGCCGTGATCATCAACACCTGCACGGTGATCGGGGCGACCGAGCGGAAGATGCTCCGGCGCCTGGCTGCGTTCGCCGACCGGGACCTCTACGTGACCGGGTGCATGCCGCTTGTCCAGAGGGAGTTGATCAACTCGGTCTGCACCGCCCACGTCATCCACCCCGACGAGATCCATGAGCGCGCCAGCGGCGTCGGCAGCCCCGGTGCGGGGGCAATCGGCGTGGTCCAGGTGGCGAGCGGATGCGTCGGCCGGTGCAGTTACTGCATCACCCGGCTTGCACGAGGAAGGCTCAAGAGCGCGCCGCCCGAAGAGATCCTCGATGCCGTCCGGGGCCTCGTCCGGTCAGGGGCCTTTGAGATCCAGCTGACCGGGCAGGACGTGGCAGCCTGGGGGCTCGACCGGGGGGAGTCGCTCCCCGACCTCCTGCAGGCGATCACGGAGATCCCGGGGCGGTTTGCCGTCCGGTTGGGGATGATGCATCCGGCCCCAGTGCTCGGGATCCTTGACCCGCTCATCGATGCCTACGCAAGCGAGAAGATGTTCCGGTTCCTCCACCTCCCTGTCCAGTCTGGCTCGGATACCGTCCTTGAGCGGATGCAACGCGGTTACCGTGCGGGCGACGTCATTCGAATCGTCGATGCGTTCAGGGAACGCTATCCGGATATGATGATATCGTCCGACTTCATCACCGGGTTTCCCGGGGAGACGGACGAGGAGTTCCGGCAGACGCTCGACCTCCTGCGGCGTGCGGCGTTTGTGAAGGTGAACATCACCCGCTACTCCCGGCGGCCCGGCACGCCCGCCGCTGCCTTAAAAGACCTCCCCGAGCGGATACGGAAAGACCGGTCCCGGGCGCTGCTTGCAGAGGCGAACCGGATCTACGACCGCTACAACGAGCGCTGGATGGG
>NZ_DAQR01000022.1:4844-4974 GCF_002502935.1 Methanoculleus sp. UBA413 | reverse complement strand
GGGCGGGGTGGGGGGACGGAGGGGAGCGCTCCATGGGGGATAAGACGAAGGTCAGATATGGTCTGTTATTTTGGAATCGATGCACTAGTGGACTATTTCATCTTAATTTGCGGGTCCTGATGCGGGGCGA
>NZ_DAQR01000022.1:0-4566 GCF_002502935.1 Methanoculleus sp. UBA413 | reverse complement strand
TAGATGAAATGCTCCACTAGTGGCTTTCTAGCCCCGCACCATTCTTCACCGATTCAGCCGGAGACAGAGCCCCCAGGCGGATTTCCTCTGATCGGCGGGAGACGTGTTCCAGCATCCGGTATGGCGCCTGGAACCCGTCATACTCCCGCCGGCGAGCGCTCACCCGCCCCGATGTCCACGGCGCCCCGGCTTTTGCCCGCGACACCGGCATATAATGCCTCAATATCGCGAACAATCGCCTGCCAGTTGTATCTGGTCCGGATGAGCTCCTTTGCCTGAGCGCCGAACCTGGCCCGCAAGGCATCGTCGGCAAGCAGCTGCCCGATGGCGTCGGCGAGGGCCTCCGGCGTGTATCCGGTATTGAACCCGACGGTCCCTTCGATCCATGCGAGCAGGTCCCCCTGTCCCGTCGTCACGATAGGCGTACCACAGAGGCATGCCTCAAGGAACGTGATCGGGAACCCGGTGAAACTCGGCGTGACGAAGACATCGGCATCGGTGAATGCCGCCATCTTGTCCTCTTTGCTCACAAATCCGGTGAAGATCACCCGACCGTCGAGGTCCAGCGACCTGACCCGCTCCCTGAACTCCTCGTTGTGGCCCATATCCCCGCCGACCAGCATGAGGATAGCGTCATCGAACTCCCGTGCGACCCCTGCAAACGAGCGGATCAGGAGGTCGATCCCCTTTGTCGGGTCGAGCCTTCCCAGGTAGAGCACGACCTTTGTAGCATCGTCAATGCCCCACTTTGCGCGGAACCGGCCACGGGCCGGAAGGTCGGGGTACTCCGCAAAATCGATGCCGTTTGGGATGATCGCGATCCTCCCCTCCTCAACGCCTAACTCGCGGTAGCGTTCCGCCTCGGTCTCGTTGAGCGCGATCACTCCTGCGGCGCCGAGGATCACCTTCTTCGTCCAGAGCAGGTCAAACAACCGTTTCATCCGTGCAGAACCTGTATCCTGCGGGAGCGCCCCGTGTGCCTGGAGCACGTAAGGTACGCCATACTTCCTCGCGTAATGCGAGGCAATGACGGTGAGCAGGGTGCGGTGGTCGTGGATGTGGACTACGTCAAACTGCGCAACCTCCCTCCTCGCGACCGCCGGCATGCGGTAGGGCACCACCGGCGGGGTCACACTCGGAACGTACTTCCGCAAATTCTCAAAGTAGTAGACGTTCATGCCGTCGACGCAGGTTGCACGGTTCGTGGGCAGATCGTTTGGATAAATACTCCGGTTCGTTGTATAAACCGTGATATCGTGCCCGTTCTCGTGCAGGTTCCGGGAGACGTCGTATGCAACCCTGGCAACTCCTCCAGACTCCCAGAGCGGCTTGAAGAATGGGGTAACCTGTAAAATCTTCATGCATTCCCCCCACTGTTCTGCTGTTTCAGCCTCTTCCTGATAACACCCGCGTAGCAGTTCAGGCAGAACGGCGTCACCAGCCAGACCGCGCATTCAACCAGGGGCGCGATCCCGTGTTGTCGTATCCGGTAGCGGTAACTCTCCAGGTTGTAGGCGAGGTACTCCTCTCCGATCTCCTCATACCACCATCGCCGGGTGACCTCCCCGTTCTGGACCCGCTCCGAGCACTCAGTGATCCAGCGCTCTACCGCCTCCCGGGTCCGCCCCTCAGCCACCTCAGGCTGGAAGTCGTCGTTGATGATACAGGGGATAACCGTGTAATCCCGGATGCCGTGCTGGTCAAAGTCCACCGAGAGGATCATGGTGCTCTTGATCTTCTCCTTGAAGAGTTCGGTGTCGAACTGGAAGTTCCCGAGGGAGTAGGCGATCAGGCCGTCGTTATACCGCTCCAGCCCCTGAATGGTGTGCGAGTGGTGCCCGAGGATCAGGCTCGCTCCGCTGTCGATGAACCTGTGGGCGAGCCTGACCTGATTGGGTGAGGGGTAGTAGATGTTCTCGATCCCCCAGTGCAGGGAGACGATGACAACGTCACATTGGGCCTTCAGCGCCCTGATGTCGTCGATGATGGCCCTCTTCTTCAGTTTGGAGACCGTAACCCCCGGCGGCGACCGGAACATCCCGCTAGTATAGCCGAGGAACCCGAGCCTGATCCCGTTTCGCTCAACAACCAGCCCCTGTGGGGGGCCATCCCCCCGTGCCCCTCCAACGTAGGCGATACCATGCGCTTCAAGCACGTCGAGGGTCTTTTCGAACCCCTCCCGCCCCAGGTCGAGCGTATGGTTGTTTGCCACGCTCAGGATGTCGAATCCGGCGTCTTTGAGATGTACTCCCGCCTCCGGGGGGTTCGTGTTGACCCAGCGTTTCCGGCTCGGGTCGCCGCTCTCGGAGAGGACAGTCTCCAGGTTCCCGAAGAGCAGATCTTTCTGCCGGAGTTCGTGCTGTATCAGGGCAAACGGTTTTTTGCCGTTCCTGGTCCAGAGCAGCACGTCCCCGACAGCCCGCAGCCGCACCGACACTTACCCTCTCCTCCTGTCGCAACCCGGTCCGGCAGGGAACCACGTTCTGGTTCGGGCGTTTAGTAACATATCCCCTGCCTCGCTTATCCCGGGGAGGTCCTGTACCTTGCCGGTTTCTGCGGGTGCCTCTACCTCCATGTAACCCGGAATACTGCCTCCCCCCTCGACCTTGCCTGGGTTCCAGACTGGGTCTCAGACTATATATAGGTTTGCCGGCCTCACGGCGCCGTTCTTCAGGAGGGAGGGCATATGAAGAGTTCAGGATGACCGGCCCCGTCAACGGGCCCGCCTGTAACGGGAAGCCTCCCGCCTGGGCTTGGGTTGGTACGGGCGCGGGATGTGCCGAACCATTAACATCCCGGAGATCGAATAATTGTTAACACTACGCGGCAGATGATGAGAGTTACCCCCACTGATGATGTGATGAAGCAGGGGACTGATGCCGCAATACTGTATTCTCCTCTGCCTTTTCGGATCCGGTTGTCTGGCTATCTATAGCGGCGAAAATATTTTTTGTGATACGAGCAGAATCAGTAATCCTCACCTCCTCTAGACGAGGATCACGGTTCTGCCCGTGTGGAGCGAGGGTATATTATATCTCAAACCGGCTGTCTTAGATGCTTTTCAGGGGTTTGCACCACCTTTGCTCCGTTTTTGGAGGCACATGATATCTCCATACTGAGTGACTGTCTGGTGTCGTCCAGAACCACCCTGTTCAGGCTAACCTCGCACCCGAGCCCCTCGGCGATCATACACGCGATCAGGCTGCAGATCGAGCAGGGGCAGAGAACACAGGACTCCGGGGACGCTTCACTCCTTGAAGCACACCCCGGGAAGAGAATGTAGTTGTTCAGGCTGATGATTATGAGCCCCTCTTCTTTTTTTATATCCACCTGCCTGGCGATCAGGAGGAGGTCTTCACACACCTCACGGATTGCTCCCATCAGCAGACCGTATTCAGAAGGTAGAACAAGGTCATTATCATATTTTAGTTCCTCAAGAATGGGGCCTGCCAGAGGGGAGTTCAGGGTCCCGAAGCTCCCGTTGTGACAGGCAAATCCCGCCCCATCGCCCTGTGAAGACCCGCGGTTGGGGCGCATTGGAATGAACTGCATAACCTTCCCGTCTTTGCCATCCGGCGGAAGAAAGATTGCGGTTCCACAGCCGCCGTGGTCATGGATGATCCTGCTCAGGGCGGAGATGCCCTGTAAGGAGAGGTAACTGGCTAACCGTGCATCCACACCCTCATCTCCGCCGAGCGCGAAGAGAAAAAATCCACTGATGAACCCGGCTGCACCCAGCATGAGCAGGGGACTTTGCATGTATCCCTGCGGATCTGTGAGCAGAGCCGCAAGGAGGAGCAACGATGCAAAACCGATGAGAAGGTATGAACCGCTCCTGTAACGTTTATGTCCGGCTGCTTTCATCTCTTTCACCCAAACTGAACCCGGGCGATGTGACGTGGGCACTCCCTCACCCACCGACCAGTTCCAGTATTCTCAGGACGATTACCAGACCAAAGAGCCCTGTGCAGGCTATTGCCATACGGTTTATGTTGCGGATGTATCCGGGTCTCGAATACGTCGGGTGGATTAGATAGACTATGATAAAGAATCCTACGAGCGCGGTAGCTATAAACAGTCTTAAATCCCGAATGTTGAGTATATACAGCAGGCCGCTCAGGGTAAGCATCCAGACCGTTAGAACGACTGATGCGGCATCCTTTTTGTGCATCATTCTGATGCTATCAGGACCACCGGTATATAAACCCTGCGAGAGCCCGGCCGGATCCTCGAGAAGACTGCAGGTTTAAGGATGGCCCCACACCGTGCGTGTAAATATCACCCGGGAGGGAACGCTTCCCCTCTGCCCTGCCATAAACCCCGTATTAGACTTCGATAACATTATGCACGGCCTCGATGGGTTGGGTTCTGCTCACGCAGAGTCGCTGGTGCATATGACTCTGGCATCTCCATGAAGCCTCGCAAGGAGGGGGCTCGCCGGGGACCCCTGTTCCCACCTGCCAAACCAGGGCGGTTTTCATGCGAAATTTTAGCTGAAATGCTCTACTGTATCATTTCATCTAATATTGTCCATGCAATACCCTCTCACGCGTGGCTTTCCGCGTG
>NZ_DAQR01000036.1:1457-2983 GCF_002502935.1 Methanoculleus sp. UBA413 | reverse complement strand
GGGGTCACTCCCCCTCTCCGGCGGGACGGGTGGGCCCCCGGGTGTTGAGGATATGCTCAATGATCTTTGACGAACTGGCGAGCGGACCGGGATACCCTGATATCCGGACGACGTCCGCGCCAAGCCCACGGTCCAGGAGTTTCTGCCGGAGCCCCTCCTCACTGAAATGCTGGTTGAACCCGAGTGTGATGATATCCGGCCCAATCTCCGCGATCGGCCTGAACATATCATGGAGGTCCCCGAGGAGCGCATGATCGACCGGTTTTAATGCCCCGACCATCCGGAGCCTTTGATCCTCAGGAAGGATCGGTCTTGGCTTATGCTTCACGTTTGCGTCCCGCGCCACAATCACGTAGAGTTCATCGCCGAGTCTCCGGGATTCTTCAAGGTAGTAGAGATGCCCGGGGTGGAGGATGTCAAACGTCCCGGTTGCGACCACGCGGATCACTCGACCACCTCGAGGTGCGTGGGGCTGCCGTCTGCCCGGTAGCATCGCCAGTCCCTCTCCCCGTAGGGATACCCGACGATGATATGGTAGCGGCCTACCGTGGGAAAGAACCTGAGATCCGCTGATGACGGAGAGAGGACGCCGTTGGGGTGGCTATGGGCGCTGCCGGCCTGGTGGATATCCAGCGGGAGCATATCGATGAGGAACGAGGCGCTCTCCTCCCTGACGATCGTGCCGGGCACCAGGTCGAGGTCGCGGATGATGCCGTCCCGCTCCCGCAGCACCGCAACGAATTCGTTCGGGTGGTGTTCCCGCCCAAGTTCGAAGAGCATAGCAAGCAGATCCCTGCTGATCCCGTGTACAGCCATTCTACTGAATACTAGGGAAGAAGTAAACATAAGCCCTCGCGTCTGGTGTGCATGCCCGGTCGGGGATCCAGGGGAAAAAGGGAGGGAGTGCTTCAGGGGATGACACGCTCAGCCGGCGTGACCTCCGGGGTCACATTCTCCGGAGCTTCACCGATCCCGCTCCCCGGCGGCACCAGGACCCTATCGATGATATGGACGACGCCGTTGTCGGCCGTGATATCGGATGCGACGATCGTTGCGTTCTCCACCATGAGGGTGCCGTTCGCCACGCTGATAGAGAGGGTGTCACCGGTGAGCGTCGAGAGAACCGTCTCGTTCCCTGTAGCGTTCACCTCCGTCATCAGGTCTTCGGCGGTGTAGTTCCCCTCCACCATGTGGTACATAAGCAGGGTATCCAGCATCGCAGTGTCGTTCAGGATCCCTGCAAGGGTCTCGTTGCCGAAGGTCTCGAAGGCGGCATCGTCCGGAGCAAAGACCGTGTACGGTCCGCCACTCACAAACACTGTCTGCGCAAGCCCGGCCCTCTCAACCGCCGCCGTAAAGGTGGTCAGGTTCTCGTCCTGCGCGATCACATCGGCCAGCGTCACGCCCTCCGGCTCCTCCCCGGGGGTAACCATCATACCCTCCGGGACGACGATGACGACACCCTGCATGGGCGTCCGCTGCGTCGAGGCGTTGAGCGTACAGCCGTAGGGGTAGGTCCCCGTACC
>NZ_DAQR01000036.1:0-1220 GCF_002502935.1 Methanoculleus sp. UBA413 | reverse complement strand
CCCCTCCCGTGCCGGTGACGGTATGGCTTACCGTATCGTAATTTGTCCAGGTGACCGTCGTGTTCTCCTCGACCGTGAGCGAGGCAGGGTGATACGCCCCTCCCCGTATCTCGACTGCGGCCGTCGCCGCCAGGGCAGGCAGAGCGATGAGGCCGATGGCCAGGGCTGCCGCGAGCCAGAGAATAACAGGATTTCCCTTCATAATTTCACCACATCTATGAATCTGACAGGAGAGCAGCCGATTTCTGGACTGCAGAATTCGAACACACCTTCACTCGCCGGTGGTTCGCGTCGACACTGATCACGCCCTCAAACGGGTCCAGCACCGCTCATCGCTGTCACGCGCGGTGAGATAGTCCCACAATTATATAATTGTTATTATATTTTGAAGAGGAGACCTACGAGGCACAGGCGAGGGGCGAACTGCCGAATACCGATGTATCAGCTGCAGAAGATCAGTGCTGATCCAGGGCAGCTGATATTCCACGCACCCCGGGTTGCCGCTTTGCGACCACATTACGGTCGTTCAGAACGGCCCGTCCTGCTCGAAGCTCCTCTTCAGCCTGATAGCAAGTTCCGCCTTGAAGAGTTCTTTTCCGAGGTAGGCGGCGTGGTCGAGGCGCGAAAGGCTCCCGTTACCAAGAAGCGTGTAAAAGACGTCCTCCCAGTGCCTCCCCCGCACGGCACGGCCCCGGTGGACCGCCACGACAAAATCCCCCTCGATACCGATGCGGATGCACCCGAGCGGATCGTAGGTGATCTCATCAGGCGTGGAGCGCGCCTCCATGACGCTCTCGTACTCCAGCGGGGGTTCGTGCCGACGCCGCTTCTCTTTCAGGACCAGGAGATCGATCCCCAGGTCCTTGGGGTATGGGCGGCCGGTCATCAGCGCCATCATCTCGGTCGCCCGCCGCATCTCGGCCACCGATCCCATGGTCTTGTCGCTGTGCTCGCTCGTGAAGATGACGGCGGCACCGACCTCATGCGCCATCCCCGCAAGCAACGCGTTCGCCCCCGGAGAGTCGGCGTCCAGGAGTTCCACGACGTTTCCTGCCCCAAAGAAGAGCGGATAGGAAACACCCCAAAAACCCTGGAGCGAACCGGTGAGCCCGGATCCCACCGGCTGGAGGAGGGGGTCGGCGATAAGACAGCAGATCCCTGCCTCCTCTGCCGCCGCAAGGTTCTCAGAAAGCGTCTGCTCGCGCGGCACCACGACCGCG
>NZ_DAQR01000059.1:4692-4826 GCF_002502935.1 Methanoculleus sp. UBA413 | reverse complement strand
GAGATCATCCCGAGGACGCTTGCCGAGAACGCAGGTCTCGACCCGATCGACATGCTTGTTGCCCTCCGTGCAGCCCACGAGAAGGGTGGCGCGAGCGGGAAGTACATGGGGCTTGACGTCTTCAACGCCGTCTC
>NZ_DAQR01000059.1:1843-4323 GCF_002502935.1 Methanoculleus sp. UBA413 | reverse complement strand
GCATGGGCGGCATGGGCGGCATGCCCCCGATGTAACATCACCGTACCGCTTCGTCACAATATGGCCCGGGGCCATAATCCGGCCTCGGAATTTCTCTTTTCCCGCCCGGCAGGCGTCGTTCCCCTGGACCGGTTGGCCTGCGAGGTCTATCGCTTCCCTGCGTTATTGAATACCGCCGAAAACCGCATCAGGATAACAAGATCGCTCATTCTATATAGCCACAGAGACACCTTCCTTTCAAGGGCAGTTCAGGGCCGGGCGGTGGGAGTATGCGGAGCGGAGGGGATACCTGAATGGGGGCAAAGAGTCCGGAACAGCCGTCGCTCCCGTTCGCCCTCTACCTCATGCTTGCTATCCTGCTCGCGATGGTCCCTGTCGTCTGCCTGATCTCGTTTGTCGACTACATGGGAGTCAGGCAGGAACTGGAGACGAACGCGCAGGAGTTCCAGGACCAGACCGAGGCCGGCATCATCCTCTCGATGGATCTGGTGGACACCGGGCTGAAGGTCTTTGATAACACCCTGAACCGCGAGATGCGGGAGGGGTTTGGACCGTTTCTTGCCGAGTACGAGCGGGCGGGAGGAGACCTGACTGCCATGGACCTCTCCCGTGTTGGTGAGGAACTTGGAGAGGGGTTTGATCTCTACCTCATCAACGCATCAGGCGTCATCGAGTATACCACCAATCCTTTTGAGTCCGGATACGATTTTAAGGAGATCCCCTACTTCTACGACCAAATCACGGGGATCCGGCTCGGGGACAACTTCGCGGCGGACCGGGTCGTGCCGGAGATCTCCACCGGCGAACTCCGGAAATATGCGTATATGCCGACACCCGATCACCGCTACCTCCTCGAGCTCGGGCTCGCGGAATCGGAGATCCGGCAGTGGCGCACGGGGCTCGAGTACAGGGACACCGCGCGGGAGCTGGTGGACCTGAACCCGAACGTCGACGGGATCCGGCTCTACGACAGTCTGGGCACGCTGGTCAGCGATGAGGCCTATCCCGACGACGATCGCCGGGTTCCTCTGGTCAGGCAGGCATACCTGGAGAGGGCCACCCTTGAGGCGAAGAACGCCACCACCGGTGAACTGACCCGGTACCTCTTCATCAACCTGACAGACAGGGATTACGCATCCGACATGAGCATGGTCGCCGAACTGACCTACAGCACAAAGGCGGCTGAGGCAAAACTTGCCGATATGCTCGGCCGGCATGCGTGCATCCTGCTCATCGGGCTCGTCATAATCGGCTGTCTCTCGGTCCTTGCCGCGCACTACCTGACGCGTCCGGTACGCATGCTTGTCGTGGACGTCGACGCTGTCGCCCGTGGCGACCTGGACCGGCCCATCAGGGCGAGCGGGGCTGAGGAGTTTGTACATCTTGGGGAGAGCATATCGGCGATGGTCACGACACTTGAAAGAACCATCCGGAGACTCAGGGAGTCGGAGGAGGACCTTACCCGGTATAGTCATACCCTTGAAGAGGAGGTCTGGGGCCGGACTGCCGCGCTTGAGGAGTCCAACCAGATGGCAAACCTCTATCTGGACATCATGTGCCACGACATCAACAACGCAAACAACGTCGCGGGCCTCTACTCGGATCTCCTCCTTGCCGGTCTGGAGGGGGAGCATGAGGCGGTGTATCTCCGGAAGGCGAAGATGGGGCTTACAAAGAGCATTGAGATCATAAAAAACGTCAACACCATCCGGGATATCCACGAACACACCCCCGTCCTCCGGCAGATGGATCTCGATCCAGTCATCAGGCGCGAGATCGAGCACTTCCCGGACTTCAGCATAACCTACGCCGGAACCGGGGTCGCCATTCTCGCCGACGATCTCCTGCCTGAGGTCTTTGCAAACCTGCTCGGGAACGCCGAGAAGTTCGGCGGGCTGGATGTCGAGATAACCGTCAGGGTCGAGGAGCATGGGGAGGAGGTCGAGGTCTCGGTCGAGGATACCGGGCCGGGTATCCCCGATACGGTGAAGAGGGATCTCTTCCGCCGCTTCAAGAAGGGGGAGGGCGCGCTGGCCGGGGCCGGGCTTGGTCTCTACATCTGCCGCATGCTCATCGAGCGCTACGACGGGAAGATCTGGGTGGATGACCGTGTCCTGGGAGAGCCCGGACACGGCGCGGCCATCAGGTTCACGCTCCGTGCGGCTGGGACGGGAGGTGGTCCATGACGGCGGCGGGCGGTAGGGAAAGGAAGATCCCCCGGTTCAGCACATGCCTGATGCTCGTCATGATCCTGATCACTGTTCCCACGATCGGACTGATATCGGCTCTGGACTACTGGCAGGTCGAGCAGGGGCTGATCGAGGATGAAAACCAGCTCCGGGAGCAGACCGAGAAGAGCATCGTCCAGGCGATAACTCTTGTGGATGCAGGCCTGAACCTCTTTGACAGCACGTTAGACCAGCGGATGGAGGAGGGTTTTATCCCGTTTCTTGCCGAGTACGAGCGGGCGGGAAGGGACC
>NZ_DAQR01000059.1:0-1599 GCF_002502935.1 Methanoculleus sp. UBA413 | reverse complement strand
GTACACCACCTATCCCCCGGACCTCGACCTTGATTTTGCGGAGATCCCCTACTTCTATGACCGGATCACAGAACTCAGGCTCGGGAACATCTTCTCGGCGGACCGGGTCCTGACTGAGCCGGCAAGCGGGAAGTTGCGGAAATACGCCTACATGCCCTCCCCCGATCACCGCTACCTCTTCGAGCTTGGGCTTGACTGCACCGCAACCGGGGTGGACCGGTACGACCCACAGTACCGGACCCTCAAAGAAGACCTGATGCGGTTGAACCCGGCGCTCGAGGGGATCCGGATATACGATTGCTTTGGGAGGATCATCAACGTAACCGATTCTGAGGGGCCGAACGACCCTGCTGTCATCAATCCCATTGCCCGGGAAATCTTTGAGACAAAGCAGGACCGGACGCTGACAGACGCGGCCGCCGGAACAACCACGCGGTACATTCTCGTTGATCTCTCTGATCCCGGCTACGCCTCTGATGTCAGCCGGATTGTCGAGTTGACCTACAATACCACTCCTCTCAACACCCGGCTCGCGGAGATGCGGCTTGGCCACGTCGTCCTTGCGGTCTTCGCGAGCCTGGTCGCCTGTTGCATCGCGTTCCCGGTTTCACGCCGGATAACCCGGCCGGTGCGGGAGATCGCCGACGACGTCAACAGGATTGCCGCGGGCGACCTCGACCACCAGATCCGGATATCCACAGGGACGGAGTTCACCCGTCTCGAGGAGGGCATCGGTGCCATGGTTGCTGCCCTCAGGGAGAATATACGTCGCCTCCGCGCCTCAGAGGAGGTGGCACGGGAGTACAGCGCCCACCTCGAAGAGCTGGTCAGGGAGCGGACGGCTGAGCTTGAGATGTCAAACCGGGCGGCGACCCTCTTTCTGGATATCATGATCCACGACATCAACAACGCCAACACCATCGCCATCGGGTATACGCAGCTCCTCGTCGATGCGCTCGAGGGAGAACAGCAGGAGATGGCCAGGAAGATGCTCTCCCGGCTCGAACAGAGCTCGGAGACCATCGGTGGCGTCGCCACTCTCCGGAGAGCCAGGGAGAGCCGGACGGCTCTGACGCAGATGGACCTTGATCGTGTGATCCAGGCACAGACGGCAAATTTCCCTGCGGTCCTGATCCATTATGAGGGACATCCCGTTGCAGTCCTCGCCGACGACCTCCTGTCTGAGGTCTTTGCAAACCTGCTTGGGAACGCCGAGAAGTTCGGCGGGCCGGATGTTGAGATAACCATCAGGGTCGAGGATCATGGAGAGGAGGTCGAGGTCTCGGTTGAGGATACCGGGCCGGGCATTCCTGACACAATGAAGGCCACTCTCTTCAGCCGTTTCGGGAAGGGAGAGTGCAGGCTGGCCGGGGCCGGGCTCGGTCTCTACATCTGTCGCATGCTCATCGAGCGTTACGGGGGGAAGATCTGGGTGGATGACCGGGTCCTGGGAGAGCCTGGACGCGGCGCGGCCATCAGGTTCACGCTCCGGAAGGCCGGCACGGATCATTGAGTGACCGTGCCTGGAGCATCTCACCTTGTTCTGCGGGTGTGCGGGGCGGATCGCCACCTCGTACGCTGGAGAGCGCGAAGGGTGAC
>NZ_DAQR01000035.1:0-8315 GCF_002502935.1 Methanoculleus sp. UBA413 | reverse complement strand
GCCCGCAAGAATCAGGCGTATCACGACGAAAGGATCAGCCTGTCTAGATACGACTTCATGAACCAGCTTCCGGCGCTCAAAGCGGAGTTGCCGTGGCTGAAGGATCGGGAGTGGACGTGCCCGGACTGCGGGACGACCCACGACCGGGACCTGAACGCCGCGACCAATATCAAACACTTCGCACTTGCAAGGCGACGGATCAGCGCCGTCGAGCCTGTGGACTCGCTCCCGGTGGGGAGGGGGATGATAGCTGGGAAGCCCGCTCGCGCAAGCGGGGGGTAGTTCACAGATACGCCTCCGTCGCGTAGCGCCGCATCATCCGGTGGGTGTTGAAGTAGTAGGCGATCTTTGCGATTGAACTTCGCATGATCGTCGTCCACTCGTCCCTCCGGTGGTAGTAGGTGGGGATGATCAGGTACTCAAGTTTGCTGTAGAGGTCCTGGAGTTCCCGGGCCCGCCGTTCGGCCTCGCTCGCCGGCGCACCGGGCCCGGGGCCGATCGCCCACCCTGTCGTCCCCTCGAGCCAGCCCTCGATCCACCAACCGTCAAGGACGCTGAAGTTGACCACCCCGTTGAGGGCGGCCTTCATGCCGCTCGTGCCGCTTGCCTCGTAGGGCGGCAGGGGCGTGTTCAGCCAGACGTCAACCCCTGCGGTCATCAGGCTCGCAAGATCCATCGTGTAGTTCTCGAGGTAGACGGCCGTCACCTCCCCCTCCAGGTCGCGCATGGCGTTGTGAACCTCGCGGATCTCCTGCTTGCCGACCGCGTCTGCCGGATGGGCCTTCCCGGAAAAGACGAGCTGGATCGCCCCCCGCCTGCCGGCCTCCCGCAGTTTTTCAAGGTCCGAGAAGATCAGGGTTGCCCGCTTGTAGGCCGTTGCCCGCCTGGCAAACCCGATCGTGAGGGCCCGGAGGTCCAGGGCCACACCGTTCTTCTCCCTGACATAGTCGACCAGGACCTGCTTCTCCTGCTGGTGGGCGTGCCTGATATCCTCGTGCGGGATCTCATCGACCCTGACGAGCAGTTCAGGCTCCTGCGCCCAACCTGCGATGTAGCGGTCGTAGAGATCCCGGAACGGCCCTGACGTCCAGGTGTGCGGGTGGACGCCGTTCGTTACCGCCCTGATATGGAACCCCGGGAAGAGCCGCCGTGAGAAGTTCATGTGTGCCGTCGTCACACCGTTGACGTACCTGCTCAGGCGGAACGCGAGGGTTGCGAGCGCAAGCCCCTCCTCACCGATGTACTCCCCAAGCAGGGTCGGCGGGATCTCGCCCGCCAGCAAGCGGACCACCATATCTCGTGGGAACGTCTCGAACGCCACCGCCACCGGGGTGTGGGTGGTGAAGATGCAGTGCGTCTGCACCTTCTCCTCATCCATTCCCCGACGTTTGAGGAGTTCAAGGGTGAGGAGGCTTGAGTGGCTCTCGTTGATATGGTACTTGCCGACCCTGATGCCCAGGGCGGCGAGCATCCGGGCCCCGCCGATCCCGAGCACAATCGCCTGTTTCAGCCGGTACTCCTGGTCGCCGCCGTAGAGGTGGTCGGTTATCCCCCGATCCTTGGGTGCGTTCTCAGGGAGGTCGGTATCGAGGAAGAGCACCGGCACGAGGCCGCCGACAGGACTCCAGTAATCGTAGAGCCAGGCCCGGATCGCGACGTTCGCATCCCCGATCCGCACGGTCACCCGCCGGGAGAGTTCCCGCATGTGCTCTCTAGGGTCCCACTCGTCCGGGAGATCGATCTGGTCGCCGTCCGGGGTCAGGCGCTGCCGCACGTAACCTTTCCGGTTGACGAGCGTCACCGCGACCATCGGTATGAGGAGGTCGGCGCTCGAACGGATGACGTCCCCGGCAAGCACCCCGAGGCCGCCGCTGTAGGTCGGTATATCGCTCTCAAGGCCGATCTCCATGGAGAAGTAAGCGATCTTCTCGCCCTCGACGAACGTATCCCTGCAGAGTTCGCTTGAGAAGTAGTAGGTCCCGCCGCGGACCTCCACCGAGTAGGCCGCCGTTGCCGGGTCCACCGGCATCCCGCAGACCGGGTCCCTCGCCGCCATGGCCCTGCATCCACTCGGGGTCCATATGAACCTGCCGACGCCTCCGGGTTTTGGGCCGGGCTACGCAGCGCAGCGTTACTCACATACACCCATGACCCGATTGCCACCGGGTATTGCCATGTACTGCTCCCGGAGGCGCGGGTGGGGATTTTGGGGAGGGACTTACGGGTACCCACCTGCTGGGAGGGGGAAACCCCCTCCCCGGTCCCCTCCCCCAGAGGCGATAGCCACCACGGTCCAGTGTCCGGGCCATTCTTATATCTGCCCCTCCGGGAACCCCTCTCCTGAGTCACTCCGGATGCGGCTCCCCACCGTGTATCGCCCCGCACTGCCCCCGCCCCGGGGGGCGAGTGAGGAGGCCGCAGGCCGGGCGGGGTGGGGGTTGCGGGTACCGCCGTGCGAGAGACAGGGGAGGGGGGCTTGCCCCCCTCCCCGTCGGCCCCTCCCCCAAAGGGGATATCCACCACGGTCCAGTGTATTGGGATTGGTGGAAAAGAACCTGATCCCGTCTATCTCTGTCCCTCACCTTACCTTCTCCGGGAAACCATCGTTAGAGCCGCTTCCCATCCACGGCTTCCCACTGGCTATCGCCACAGATCGGGCGGGGTGGGGGTTAAGGGGTGGGACTTACGGGTACTCACCTGCGGGGAGGGGCGACCCCCTCCCCCAATGGCAATAGCCACCACAGTCCACTGCATCGGGACATCCCCGGGGAAAAACGGGTTCCAGGTAGTCTGGACTCCATCTGCTCTCTCTCCCCTGCAGGTCGTCTCCGGAGCCACCCGAACGCGGCTCATCGCCGGCTATCACCACAGACACACCGGTCCCCGGGGGCTGGCAGCGGCACCTATATACGATCCCCGGGAGAGGGGGCGGGGGGATCATGGAGCGCCAGGCGATCAGCACCGACGAGGCCCGGGGCATGGCCGTCGACGACCTCTACCGGGCCCTCTCCTCCCAGCGGGAGGGCCTGACCCGTTCTGAGGCTGAAGACCGCATCAAGAGGTTCGGTCCCAACGAGCTTCCTGAGAAGGAGGAGAGCGCGGTCCTGAAATTCCTCCGCTACTTCTGGGGTCCCATCCCGTGGATGATCGAGGCGGCGCTCATCATCTCCGCCGCTATCGGACGCTGGGAGGACTTCGCGATCATCTTCGCCCTCCTTCTCGTCAACGCGGTCGTCGGTTTCTGGCAGGAGTATCAGGCAGGCAACGCCATCGCCATGCTGAAACGACGGCTCGCACTCGAAGCAAGGGTGCTCCGCGACGGCAGGTGGCAGAAGGCCGCCGCACGGGACCTCGTTCCCGGCGACATCGTCCGGGTCAGGAACGGGGACATCGTACCCGCAGATATCAAACTCGTCGAGGGGGACTTCCTCTCTGCCGACGAATCCGCTCTCACCGGGGAGTCGATGCCGGTCGAGAAACACGCATCAGACATCGCCTACTCTGGCTCCACCATCAAACAGGGCGAGATGACCGCGCTCGTGGTAGCCACAGGAGAGAAGACCTTCTTCGGCAGGACCGCCCAACTCGCCGGGGAGGCGATGACAGCCAGTCACTTCCAGAAGGCTGTCGTCAGGATCGGCGACTACCTGATCGTGCTTGCAATCGCGCTTGTCACCATAGTCTTCATTGTCTCGCTGATCAGGCATGAGAGCATCCCTGAAACCCTCCAGTTCGCTCTTGTCCTGATCGTAGCGGCCATCCCCGCTGCGCTACCGGCCGTCCTCTCGATCACCATGGCCGTGGGCGCGACGGCGCTTGCACAGCGAGAGGCCATCGTCAGCAGACTCGTTGCCATCGAGGAGATGGCCGGGGTGGACGTCCTCTGCTCGGACAAGACCGGGACGATCACCGAGAATAAACTCACCCTCGCCGATGTCGCCCCGTTCGAGGGGTTCGGAGAGGATGACGTGCTCCTCGCCGCCCTCCTCGGATCCCGGGAGGAGGACCAGGACCCAATCGATATCGCGATCATCGAATCAGAGAAGGCACAGAGCCTCAAAGAACGGCTCTCCTCCTACACCGTCACTGGTTTTAAGCCCTTCGATCCCGTGGTGAAGCGCACCGAGGCCACGGTCCGGGATAGCGACGGGCGGGAGTTTTCGGTCGCAAAGGGCGCGCCGCAGGTGATCCTCGCCCTCGCCGGTGGGGGGAGAGATCTTGGCGCGGCAGTCGACAGCCTCTCCCGGGCCTTCGCAGAGAAAGGCTACCGGATGCTCGGCGTCGCACGGAGCGATACACCAGGTACCTGGACCTACGCCGGCGTCCTCGGGCTCCACGACCCGCCCCGCGACGACTCCGCGGCAACCATCAGGACGGCGGCAGAGATGGGGCTCGACGTCAAGATGGTCACCGGCGACCATGTAGCGATCGCCCGCGAGGTCGCCCGGGAGGTGAACCTCAGGACCGATATCGCCACCGCCGACGCCTTCGTAGACGAGCCCGACCCCGAAGCCGCGGAGATCGTCGAGAAGGCGGCCGGGTTCGCCGAGGTCTTCCCCGAGCACAAATACCGGATCGTCTCCCTCCTCCAGTCCCGGGGGCACATCGTCGGCATGACCGGCGACGGTGTGAACGACGCCCCCGCCCTGAAGAAGGCTGATGTCGGGATCGCGGTCGCCGGGGCCACGGATGCAGCAAAATCAGCGGCCGCGATCGTCCTCACGAAACCCGGACTCTCGGTGATCATCGACGCGATCAAAGAGAGCCGGATGATCTTTGAGCGCATGAGCCACTACGTCACCTACCGGATCGCCGAGACCATCCGCGTCCTCTTCTTCATCACCCTTTCAATCCTGCTCTTTGGGTTCTTCCCGATAACCGCCCTGATGATCGTGCTCCTCGCCCTCTTAAACGACATCCCGATCATGACCATCGCCTGGGACAACGTCCTCTACTCCCGAGCCCCCGAACGGTGGAAGATGCGCAAGATCCTCACGATCGCGACAATTATCGGGTTTTTGGGCGTCGTATCCTCATTTACCCTGCTTGCCATCGTCGAAGGGCCGCTGAACCTCTCCCTGGATGTCATCAGGTCGCTCGTCTTCCTCAAACTCGCGGTCGCCGGCCACCTCACCGTCTTCGTCGCCCGCACCCGGGGGCCGTTCTGGTCTGTCAGGCCTGCTCCGGCCCTGCTCGGGGCGGTGATCGTCACACAAACTGTCGCGACGCTGATCACCGTCTACGGGTTCATCATAACCCCCATCGGCTGGCCGCTTGCGATCTTCGTCTGGGTCTACGCACTGGTCTGGGCGCTTGTGATCACGGATCCGATAAAGGTCTACGCCTACCGCCTCATCGACCGCGGCAGTATACCGTTTGTCCGGTGAGGGATCTCCCTCACCGGGCGAGCGGGGCCATCCTCTTTGCGCTCCTAAGCCGCTCCTCAACCTCGGCCACACGGAGGGTGATCTTCAGTATCGCGTCGGGCTCGACCGATATCGAGTCGATCCCCTGCTCCACCAGGAAGTCGGCGAACTCGGGGTAAGTGCTCGGCGCCTCGCCGCAGAGCCCGCTGTGCCGTCCGTTCCGCCGGCACCCCTCAACTGCCATGGCGACCATCCGCTTGACGCCGGGGTCGCGCTCATCAAAGGCCCCGCCCACGACCGCGGAGTCGCGGTCGATACCAAGCGTCAGCTGGGTCAGGTCGTTTGAGCCTATCGAGAACCCGTCGAAGTAGTCGCTGAACGCGTCGATCTGGACGACATTATTCGGGATCTCGCACATCTGGTAGACCGAAAGACCGTTTTCGCCCCGCCGGAGACCGTTCTTCCCGAGTTCCTCGATGACCTGCTTCGCCTCCTCCACCCGGCGGCAGAAGGGGATCATGATGATGAGGTTTACAAGCCCCATCTCCTCCCGGACCCGCTTCATCGCCCGGCACTCGAGGCTAAACCCCTCTCGGTAGCGCTCATCGTAGTAGCGGGAGGCGCCGCGGAACCCGAGCATCGGGTTTGCTTCCTCTGGCTCAAAGTAGGTCCCGCCGAGAAGGCTTGCATACTCGTTGGTCTTGAAATCGCTCATCCGGACGACGACCGGGTTCGGGTAGAACGCCGCGGCGATGGTCCCGGCGCCTTCCGCGAGCCTCTCGACGAAGTACTCCTCCCCGTTCGGGTAGCCGTAGGTGAGGTCCGCGATCAATCTCCTGACGGCTTCATCCGTGACCCGCTCGGGGTGGACCAGCGCCATCGGGTGGACTTTGATGTAACTGCTGATGATGAACTCCATCCGGGCGAGCCCGATGCCGTCGTTCGGGACCATCGCAAGCCCGAAGGCCGCGTCCGGGTTCCCGAGGTTCATCATCACCGCGGTCTTGGGCCGTCGAAGGTCAGAGAGCCGGATCCTCTCGACATGGAACGGGAGGGCTCGATCGTAGACGAACCCCTCCTCGCCCTCGGCGCAGCTGACCGTCACCTCCCGGCCTGTCGGGACCTTCTCGGTTGCGTCACCTGTGCCGACGACCGCGGGGATGCCGAGTTCCCGGCTGACGATCGCAGCGTGGGAGGTCCGTCCGCCCCGGTTCGTCACGATGGCGGCGGCCGTCTTCATCACAGGCTCCCAGTCCGGCGTGGTGGTGTCGGAGACCAGGATCTCTCCCGGCCTGAACTCGGGGAGACGGCTGACGTCGGTGATGATCCGGGCCTTCCCGGCAGCGATCGCATCCCCGATGCTCTTTCCGGCGGCAAGCACCGTCCCGCGTTCATCCAGGTGGTAGGTCTCGAGGACGTCTCCCGCCTTCTGCGACTGCACCGTTTCGGGCCGGGCCTGGACGATGAAGACCTCCCCGGTCTCGCCGTCCTTTGCCCACTCGATGTCCATCGGCACCGGCTTTCCGGCCTTTGCCGAGTAGTGGTCCTCGATCGTGAGCGCATACCCGGCGAGCGTCAGGACATCGTCGTCGGCGATACAGAACCTCTTCTGGTCGGCTTCCGGGACATCGACTCTCCGGGTGACCTCCTTCGCACCCCCGAGGCCGTAGATCAGTTTCACCCTCTTCCCACCGAGGTTCTTCCTGACGATAGCCCGGTAGCCCTTCCGGAAGGTCGGTTTGAAGACGTAGAACTCGTCGGGGTTGACGGCGCCCTGGACGATCATCTCACCAAGCCCGTAGGACCCGGTGATGAGGACGACGTCCCGGAAGCCGGTGTCGGTGTCGAGCGTGAAGATGACCCCGCTTGCGGCGAGATCCGAGCGGACCATCTTCATGACCCCGACCGAGAGGGCGACCCTGAAGTGGTCGAAGTGGTTGTCGATCCGGTAGGCGATCGCCCGGTCGGTGAAGAGGGAGGCAAGGCACTTGATATAGGCCTCCCGGAGCGCCTGGTAGCCGCGGACATTCAGGTAGGTCTCCTGCTGGCCCGCAAACGAGGCTGTCGGGAGATCTTCGGCGGTTGCGGAACTCCGGACTGCGACGTCGGCGTCTGGCCCGTACTCGTCGCAGAGCATGTCGTAGGCCGCCTTGATCTCGCTCCAGAGGTCGTCGGGGATCCCGGCCCCGAGGATCAGGTCGCGGGCCTGTTTCCCTCGCTTTGCAAGGTCAGCGACGTCGCTCCGGTCGAGCCCTGCAAGCGTCTCTTTGAGATCGTCGAGGATCCCTGCGGAGTCGAGGACATGCCAGTAGCCCCCGGCGGTCACGGCAAACCCGTCCGGGATCTTCACGCCCTTCGGGGTCAGTTCGCTGTACATCTCGCCAAGCGATGCGTTCTTCCCGCCGACCAGCCCGACGTCCTCGTTTCTGATGTCGGCAAACCAGCGGATGTAGGTCGCGTCCTGCTTCATGCTCTCCCACCCCCGGTAGGCGGCGGCGCCGGCACCTGGTAGGTCCCGGCAACGATGTTCTGCGGGTTCCCGGCAAAGAAGACCCTGACGTTCTCGATGCTGGTGGCGAGGATCCGCCCGAGCGCCTCACGGGTATTGAAGGCGTTGTGCGGCGAGAGTATTGCCCGGTCCGATTGCAGGATGGCGAAGCTCTCGAGCGCATCCTTGAGTTCGGCCGCCGAGGGCTCGCCTGCCCCAGAAAACTCCTCCTCGATCCAGATCTGCTCCCCCTCGAAGGTATCGAGTGCGACCCCCCCGAGGCGGCCTTCGCGGAGGGCGGCTGCGACCGCCTGCGTGTCCACGACCCCGGCCCGGGAGGTGTTGACGAGGAGCGCGGTGTCCTTGACCAGCCGCAACCTATCAGCGTTGATGAGGTGGTGCGTGGCTTTCGTGTAGGGGACATGCAGGCTGATGACATCGGCCTCCCGCAGCAGGTCGTC
>NZ_DAQR01000106.1:5315-10274 GCF_002502935.1 Methanoculleus sp. UBA413 | reverse complement strand
GGGCCGCCGCCACCGTAGATCGAGTGTCTGAAGAACGAGAACCCGACAGCGGTACCCATGACACGGCCGTAGTCGCTGCTCGGGAGACCGGTCTCGTGCTCAAGCAGGTCGTTGAAGTACAGGAGCGTCGAGGAGACTGCCTGGGCGAACCGTCCGGCACCACAGTTGACGATGGTGGCTGCCATGGATCCCGCAGCAGTGTAGGCGTTCCAGAGCATGGGGTCCTTCGTGTCGTAGAACTGGAAGTATCCGCCCTTCTTGCCGGGGGTGATGACCTTGTCCTCGATAGCACGCTCGACCAGGCTCTGGACAACCGTACCAACGGTTCCAGTCTGGCCGTTTGCCTTGACGAGGTCGTAGACCATGTTGTTCGCGTTCAGGCCCTGGTAGGCGTAGGCGAGCAGCGTGGCACGCTCGAAGGGTCCGATGGCGGATCCCATCTCGAAGATACCGGCGGTCTCGAGCGTGGATGAGAGTGCAGCGCCCTGCAGGGCGTTCCTGTTGGTCATCATCACGACGTGGTTGACCGGGATGTTCCGGAGCGCGTAGCCGAGACCTTCGTTGTTCTGGGGGATGTTCAGGATCGACGTAACGAGCGAGCCCTTCATGTCCTGGGTGTGCGGGTAACCGCCCCAGCAGGCCGCCTTGACGGTGGAAGCGTTGAAAGCGTCGACATTGAACTGGTCGACGATCGCGTAGGTGGTCGCGGAGGCGACCGCGGTGATTGCCGCATCGTAGGTAGCCGCGTTGATCAGGCGCTTCGCCGGGACCTGGACAAGCTGGAGCTTTCCTCCGTTGAACTCCAGGATCTCGGTGTCATCACCTTCTTCAACCTGGATCATCTCCTTGATCTTGGCGACGATGGCGTCCTTGTTCTCCATGATGGGGAGATCCAGTTCTCTTCCCTTGATCTTGCCCTGTCCAAGTTTTCCGCTCTTGAGCGCATCCTGGATGCCCCCAAGGTTTACGTTGATTGTTCTCTTGGTCAGGTCGATGATCTTACTTGTGGCCGGGTTAACCAGCGGGCTGATTCTGTCGAGGGAGACGCCGCTCTTGAGCAGCTTCCCATCATCAGAATAGAGATCGATTGTTTCCGTGTATTTAGCCATAGTATTTCATCCTTTTACCCTTGTTCAATGCATTCCGTTCATGAAAGAGACCGGGCATTCACCTGCTCCGGTTCCCTGAAGGCCGCTACTGCACGTCCCAAAAGGGACTATAAGAGTAGAAGGAGGGTTATTAATAAAATTTGCGAATTCAAATTGGATTTTAACGTAAATAATAATATTCATCGTAATTATATTCATATCAGGGTATTTTAAAATCGGGATTCAATTGTCCAAATTGTTGATCGTTGTACTTAAAAAGGATTTCGACGGGTTGTCGCCCCTCAGTTCACGGCCTGGGAGGAGCAGCAGAGAGGGACATATTAAATAATAAAATGAACAAACAGATTAATAATAAGTATGATTATTTCTTCAGATGCAATGTCCAACAGTATCCACTTTCATACGTTGCACTCAAAGATATATAATGCTACCCAAAACGGACAGGATTTTTCAAAACCCTGATCGTCAGACGCCTGTTTTATGAACGCACCAGATTACGGTCAAAATTAAAAGAGATGCAAATATATAGTGCTCACTAACTCACCAGCCATCCGTATCCAGGTGCACCGCGAGCCGGACAGGCGGGGGAGACCACCCCGGCCCGCGCCCCGGGAAGACCTGTGAGTATCCGGCTCAGGAGAGCCGCTCCAGGTGGAGGCGAGATCTGGTTTTTCGCGTATATTTAGGGGCACCGCTGCACCCACACTCTCCATGAAATGCCTATTTACAGGTCAGATAGCCGATATTTATGCGAGCAGCCCCTTGCTCTGCCAGATCTGCGCCGCAGACGGAGCGTTGCCTCATGCAGAGAGGCATGTTGCCGCGCCATGCGCGAAAGGCAACGGGGAAGGCAGGAACCACACGAACCTCACCATCTCCGCGTGCGACCGCATCACCATCTACACCGCCGACCGTCTCACACAGGAGTACGCGAAGAGCGCGAAGGCCGTGGGATTGCGACATCCCCCATCGCGCCTCCCACGTGCTTCGCGAGCGGTCGGCGATCGTTCCCACACACCAGGATCCGCAAAAAGGGTGAATCAGTTCACTATCTGCGCCTTTCGGGCACTAGAGGGGTCGTGAGGCCGGATACCTACGCCCATCCGGACAAACTCCATGCTCCTGAGTTAACCAGATCCCAAACCAGAAACATTTAGGTGGTCAGCAAAAATACGTCCAATTTCGTGACTTTTCTGTAACATAATCGCATTTATTACCCGGAGGGGTAAAGTTTACCAAATTAACTGTTTGAAGTAAATTTAGTCGCTTGATCCCCCTTACAAATACGGAATGGTTAAATAGAATTCATTACAAGTTATGATAAAACGATCTATCCGGTGCTCCGCCAAGAGAGTTTCAGTCCATCCCGAGGTGGGCAGCCCCCCTCTGCGTATTCCCCCCGGTTTCTGGCAGTGCTCCAGCAAACCCGAACGACAAACCTTCTCCGTGCAAGAAGGCCCGGCATACCGGGTACGGGGCGTCCTGGTGGACACTCTCGCAACACAGTGAATGGCCCAAATGCGGGTCAAATCCAGAGCACCACTCTCCGGGGCCGATTCTCCTGGAGGTTAGGAGAACCGGCCCTGTCAATCACATTGAGGCAAAACCATGGCGAAGAAGATTACGTTGAACATGATCACCCAGCGCTCTGTAGAAGAAGGCGTTGGGATAGTAAAGGGCAAAATGACCCCGGAGTACTTCGAGGCCTGCTCTATCATCGAGATGCACGACGACGACGTCAAAGCACTCGGTCTGGTCCCGAACCAGCTCGTCAAGGTGACGAGCGAATGCGGAAGTGTTATCGTCAAAAGCGTCAGGGGACGCCAGGCGCTCTACCCCGGTCTTGCGTTCATTCCGCAGGGTGTCTATGCAAACCAGATAGTCCCGCCGCGGACTCAGGCAACCGGGGAACCCCAGTACAGCGGATTTCCTGTGACAGTCGAGCCCGCTCCTGAAGGCGAGAGGCGCAAGAGCACCCTCGAACTCGTCCAGAGCGCCGTAGGGATGTGGAGAGGTGATCAGTAATGGCAAAAAAGATTGAGAATGTCGGATGCCCGTTCTGCGGCGTCTGCTGTGACGACCTTGTCGTCACCGTCTCTGACGACGGGAAGAAGATCCTTGAGGTTGAGAACGCCTGCATCATCGGCAGCACGGTCTTCCACCGTGCCATGGAGGATCGGCACACACTGCCCCGCCTCCGCCAGCCGGACGGCACCTACAAAGAGATCTCCTACGATGAGGCAGTCGATTACACGGCAAAGGTCTTCTACAACGCAAAGAAACCCCTGATCTACGGGTTTGGGTCGACCAACTGTGAGGGCATGGCCGCCGCTGCCAAGGTCGCTGAGAAGGCAGGTGCCGTGCTCGACAACTGTGCGTCCATCTGCCACGGGAGCTCGTTCCTTGCTATATTCGACAACGGCTACCCGAGCTGCACCCTCGGCGAGACAAAGAACCGGGCCGACGTCATCGTCTACTGGGGCGCAAACCCGGCTCACGCTCACCCGCGGCACATGTCCCGCTACTCGATCTTCCCCCGCGGGTTCTTCACCGGCAAGGGCCACAAGGGCCGCAAGATCATCGTCATCGATCCCCGGCACACCGACACCGCTCAGGTGGCTGATATCCACCTGCAGGTGAAACAGGGACACGACTACGACCTCTTCAACGCATTCCGGACCGTTGTCCGGGGCCACGATATCCCCGATGAGGTTGCGGGTATCAAGAAGGAACAGATCATCGAGGCTGTCGAGATCATGAAGAAGGCGCGGTTCGGCACCATCTTCTACGGCATGGGTCTCTGCCACTCCGACGGTCGGAACCACAACGTGGACATCGCCATCAGCCTGACCCGCGACCTCAACGACTTCACCAAGTGGACGATCATGGCGATGCGGGGTCACTACAACATCACGGGGCCTGGCGCGGTCTGGTCATGGCAATACGGGTTCCCCTACTGCCTGGACCTGACGAAGAGGGATATCGCCCACATGAACCCGGGTGAGACGAGCTCTGTCGACCTCGCCATGCGGGAAGAGGTGGACGCCTTCGTCAACATCGGGACCGATGCCGCCGCTCACTTCCCGATCGAGCCGGTCAAAAACCTCAGGAAGCATCCCTGGATCACCATCGACCCCCACCCCAACATGGCAACCGAGATCTCAGACCTCCATATCCCGGTGGGAATCGTCGGTGTCGAGGTTCCGGGCATCGTCTATCGGATGGACAACGTCCCGATCCAGTACCGTAAGGTCATCGATGCACCCGATGGTGTCCCGAGCGACGAGGAACTCTTCGAGCGGATCTACCAGAGGCTCTGCGAACTGGAAGCGGAGGACGCCGCAAAGGAACCTGCAAAGGCCGTACCTGAAGGTGTCCGTGCGGGGGAATGAACCATGGGTGAACTAATAATCAAGAACGGATTCGTCTTTGACCCCCTGCAGCGGATCAAGGGCGACCGGATGGATATCGGGATCAAGGACGGCAAGATCGTCGAGACGACGGCTCTGGCGAACCCGAAGACAATCGATGCCGCCGGCATGACCGTGATGGCGGGCGGTGTGGACATCCACTCTCACGTTGTCGGGCCGAAGGTGAACGTCGGCCGGCTCTTCCGGCCTGAGGACAAACTCTTCAAGAGCCCCCACAAATCTCCTACGTGCAACCGCATGGAGATGGGCTTCTCGGTCCCCTCCACGTTCAAGACCGGCTACGACTACGCCCGGATGGGCTACGTCTTCGTTAACGAAGCAGCGATGCCCCCGCTCCACTCCCCGCACGTCCACGAGGAGATCCGGGATACCCCGATCATCGACAACTCCGCGATGCCGGTCTTCGGGAACAACTGGTT
>NZ_DAQR01000106.1:0-5156 GCF_002502935.1 Methanoculleus sp. UBA413 | reverse complement strand
GTCTTCGGGAACAACTGGTTCACGCTCGATTACCTCAAGAACAACGAGATCGAGAACAACGCCGCGTACACTGCCTGGCTCCTGCGGGCCACCCGTGGGTTTGCCATCAAGGTCGTCAACCCCGGCGGCACGGAAGCCTGGGGATGGGGCCTGAACTGTGACAACATCCACGATCCGGTCCCGTACTTCGATATCACCCCGGCAGAGATCGTGAAGGGGCTCATCGAGACAAACGAATTCCTGGGCCTCCCGCATTCGATGCACCTGCACTGCAACAACCTCGGGAACCCGGGCAACTACACCGATACCCTCGACTCGTTCAAGCTCGCCGAGGGCTACACCCCGAAGAACAACTTCGGCCGGGACCAGGTCATGCACGTCACGCACGTTCAGTTCTGCTCCTATGGCGGTGACTCCTGGAGGAACGTCGAGTCTCGGGCCGACAAGATCATGGACTACGTGAACTCGCACGAGAACATCACCATCGACATGGGTCAGGTGACGCTCGACGAGACCACGACCATGACCGCAGACGGACCGTTCGAGCACCACCTCCGGGCCCTCAACAACCTGAAATGGGCAAACACCGACGTGGAACTCGAGACCGCCGCGGGCGTCGTCCCCTACATCTACAGCCCGACCGTCAAGGTCTGCACCATCCAGTGGGCCATCGGTCTGGAACTTGCGCTCTACGCCAAGGACCCGATGCGGACGTTCATCACCACCGACCACCCGAACGCCGGGCCGTTCACCCGCTACCCACGGGTCATAAAGTGGCTGATGAGCCGTGCAGCACGCGACGAGACCATGAAGACGTTCAAGTGGCTCGACCGGACGATTGAGTCTACCACCATAGACAGCATCGACCGTGAACTCACACTCTACGAGATCGCGCAGATGACCAGGGCAGGGCCGGCAAAGGCACTCGGCATCAGCAACATCTACGGCGGACTTGCGCCCGGCATGGATGCCGATGTCGCCATCTACGCCCTCAACCCTGAGGATATGCCCTCCGATCCGGAGATGATCGAGAACGCCTTCTCACGGTGCGTATACCTGGTCAAGGACGGCATCGTGACCGTCAAGGACGGCGAAGTCGTCTCAGAGCCCGCAAAGCGGACCGTCTGGGTCGACGTGAAGGTCCCGGAGAACGCGCAGGTGCAGAGAGACATCTACGAGCACTTCCTCAGGCACTACAGCGTGGGAGTCGAGAACTACAAGCTCTTCGAGGAGCACCTCCACAACCCGAGGGTGATCGAGGTCGATTCGACACAGTAAGGTGATGAGAAGTATGAAGACAGTAACTATCACCCTGGCAAACCCTCCCGAACTCTATCTTGAGGGGCAGAATATCACTCCAGACAACTTTGCAGGAAAGAAGGCCGCTGAGATCGCCACTCTCGATGTCTGGGAGGGCAAGATGAAGAGCCCGCTCGGGAAGTATTTCACCGTTGAGGGCGAAGGCGGAGCAACGGCTGCCGAGACGAAGATCATCGTTCGTGGGGACTGCACCCGTGTGAAGCGGATCGGCCAGCAGATGACCGCGGGCGAGATCGTCATCGAAAGCAACGCCGACATGTACATCGGCGGCTGGATGAAAGGCGGGAAGATCCGCGTGAAAGGAAACGTCGACTCGTTCTGCGGCATCGGAATGGAAGGCGGCGAACTGATCGTCGACGGAAAGGCCGGATGTCACCTTGGCTCATCGCCCCGCGGTGAGTGGCGCGGTATGCAGGGCGGACTGATCCGGGTTGCCGGGGACGTCGGCAGCGACACAGCCACGTTCATCAACGGCGGGACCATCATCATCGGCGGCGACGCTGACATTCACGTCTCCACCCACGGCGAAGGCGGCACCGTCATCATCAAGGGGAACGCCAAGGCCCGTGTCGGCGGGCAGATGGTGAAAGGCGACATCTACGTCTATGGCACAATCGAGAACCCGCTCCCCGGGTTCAAGCTGGTCGGCGAGGTCGAGCAGGAGGTCGATGGTGAGACTGCCCTCTTCGCCCACTATATCGGGGACCTCGGTGAACGCCACCCGGTCTCCAAGGGTAAGACGGTGTATGCAAACATCTACACCAGAATCTAACTTTTTTTATCCGCGGCCACCGGCCGGGAAGGGAACGTATGGCGTGCCGGGTAGGATACCCGGGAGGCTGAAGATATGACCGGATTTCTTCGTCTTATACCGGTGATCGAGGCTATTCATATCATCAACCGGATCTCCCCGGCGGTCGGGACAGAGAATGTGCCGCTGACCGCGGCGTATGGTCGCATCCTCGCGGAGGACGTCCAGGCTGATACTGATATACCGGGTTTTGACCGCTCGGTCAAGGACGGGTTTGCGGTGAACTGCGCCGATACCGTCCGGGCATCGGAGGCGGCCCCGGTCCCGCTTACGAGGGTGGGGCAGGTTGTCATGGGCCGCGGAGGGAACAGTCCCGCGATCAGGCCCGGCGAGTGTGCCTACATCCCGACCGGTGGCGCTCTCCCCAAAGGAGCGGATGCGGTCGTGATGCTTGAGTACTGCCAGGACCTCGGGGAGACGGTTCTTGCGGGTCGCCAGGTCTCCCCGGGCGAGAATATCATCCGTGCCGATGAGGATTACGCCCGCGGCGAAGGCGTTCTTGCGGCCGGGAAACACCTGAAGGTCCAGGACATCGGCGTGCTCGCGGCGGTCGGGGTCTCCCGGGTGGCGGTGAGGAAGAGACCGGTCATCGGGATCGTCCCGACCGGCATCGAACTGGTGCCGCCGGACCAAGTCCCGGCTGCCGGTGAGGTCCGCGACGTCAACTCTTACCTCTGCGGCGCGTTCGTCGAGGAGATGGGCGGCGTTCCGCGGTATTATGATATCGTCAGGGACGACCGCGCGGAACTCGCGGCGCTCCTCTCGTCGGCGCTTGACGAGTGTGACGCGTTCCTGATCACCGGGGGGAGCTCCAAGGACGACCGGGATATCACGGCCGACGTGATCGGGTTGCTCGGGGAGGTGCTCGCGCACGGGATGGCGCTGGCGCCCGGGAAACCGACGATCATCGGGAAGATCAGACATGCGCCCGTCATCGGCATCCCCGGCCACCCGGCATCGACGAGGGTCGTTCTTGCGGTGCTCGCAGCCCCCCTCCTGCAGTCGCTCTCTGGCTGCACCGGTCGCCGGGAGGCGAAGCAGAAGGCGGTCCTCACCCGGAACATCCCCTCGGAGCGGGGGCGTGAGGAGTACGTCAGGGTCAAACTCCTCGGGGATGAAGCGGTGCCGCTCTTCGGGAAGTCGGGCCTCTTAAACACCCTCGTAGAGAGCGACGGGCTCATCAGGATCCTCCAGGGATGGGAGGGGCTCGAGGCAGGATGCGAGGTGGACGTGACGCTATGGTGAGGGAGCGTCTTCTGCTGAGACCGCTTGCTGAGGTCCGGGATATGATGCTGGGCGCTTTCCCGCGCCCGAACCGGTCCGTCCGGGTCCCGGTGGCGGGGGCAACCGGGCGGGTGACGGTCGAGCCCATCCACTCGCCGCTGACGGTCCCGGCAACCGACATCGCCGCAAGGGACGGGTTCGCCGTTGTGAGCAGCGAGACCAGTGGTGCGGATGACGAGAACCCTGTTCTGCTCAGGGAGCCCTGCCGGGTGAACACGGGAAACGCGATCCCGCCGGGCTACGATGCGGTCGTCATGATCGAGGATATCACCGGGGGGGAGGGGGCCTGGTTCACCAGCAGGGCCGCATCACCTGGGGAGCACGTCCACCCCGCCGGGGAGGAGATCCGGAGCGGGGACCTGATCCTCCCGGCCGGACACCTGATACGCCCCTGCGACATCGGGGCGCTCCTCTCCTACGGGATCACCGGGCTTGATGTACAGGCCGTGAAGGTCGGGCTCCTGCCGACAGGGAGCGAGGTGATCCCGGCAGGCGAGCGCCCGGGCCCGGGCGAGGTGATCGAGAGCAATACTGCTGTTGCGGCGGCATGGCTCGGTGAGGCGGGCGCAACCTGCACCCGCTACCCCATCGTCTGCGACGACCAGAGGCTGCTCCGGCAGGCGATCGCAAAGGGCGTCAGGGAGAACGACCTCCTCCTGGTCTCTGCCGGTTCTTCAGCGGGCACCCGCGACTTCACCGCCGGGGTCATCGGCGATCTTGGTGAGGTGCTCGTCCACGGGATCGCCATGAAGCCCGGGAAACCGGCGATCATCGGGCGGGTCGACGGGAAACCGGTTATCGGGATGCCGGGCTACCCGATCGCTGCTATGACGACTGTGCGGGAGCTCGCCCTCCCCCTGCTCGTGGAGTGGGGGTTCTGCGCTCCGTACGGGGAGCGCCTCCACGCCCGGCTCGCGAGGACAGTCCAGACCGACCCGGGTTTTGATGAGTACGTCTTTCTCACGGTATCTCGCTCCGGCGACCGGTACATCGCCACCCCCCTGCCCCGGGGGGCCGGGACGCAGATGACGGTCGTGCGGGCAAACGCCTACCTGCACGTCCCCCCGGGCACCGGCAGCATCCACGAGGGTGCGGAGGTCGAGATCCTGTTGACCGGGCCGCGTGCGCTGATCAGGGAGTCCCCCGGGAGCCGCAGACCCGCGCCCGAACACCGGGTGCAGGGAGTAGGAGCGACGCTCCCGCTGAAGAACTCCTGACGGCGGTCCTGCCGGACCAACTGCGTCTACCGTTTTTACGTACAGCGGTTGCCTCACGCGGAAGAGCGCGTTGCCCTGACTGGGGACTGAGACGCTCATCCACTGTTCTTCGCGTCGCCTCAAGGCTTCGCGTGAGTTTAGTCACCGATTCCGAATTATCAGACTCTGTTGACCCCCTGTTCGTGTCCAGGTGCTCGTCCCCACCCCGGGGGAGTACCGGGTCCGGATTTCCCCGGGCTCGCCCGAGCAGGGGACCGTGGTGGGAATCTCCTCGGGGGGTGCGGGCAGGGGAGGGGGCGAGCCCCCATACGCGCTAACGTTTGGTATGGAGACTCATGAGAATGACGCTCAATTCAGGAGATGGGGGTCGGTTTCGGGTATTATTGACCGCAGACCGGTCAATAATCCACCTCCTTAGAAAACGGTCTTGATCCTTGTTGGGGAGTACGAGATGAGAGCCCGACCGGTTCGCTCCGGGAGGTTACCATGCCCCGGGCAGGTTTTTCCCCGGGTATCGCCACACA
>NZ_DAQR01000133.1:3379-7903 GCF_002502935.1 Methanoculleus sp. UBA413 | reverse complement strand
TCGGGCGAAACCCGATCGGTCATTGCTTCTCGTGAGTATACTGGGTGCTGGGAATCGATGCACTAGAGCGCTCCGCCCTGCCGGCACCGGAGCCACTCGGAGAGCCGTGCGGCCATGATAAAGTCGTTCCTGGAGAGCCCGCCGATGGCGTAGGTGTACCAGGCGACATCCACGATCCGGCCTTTGTGGATGCTGATATCAGGGTGATGGCTCTCCCGCGCGGAAAACCGTGCGATCTCCTGGAAGAATGCTACGGCATCGCAGAACTCTTTACAGGCAAACTGGGCGACCAGGCGCCCGTCCTCGAGCGACCATCCCGGGATCTCAGGCAGGAGGTCGGCGATCTCCCGCCGGGTCAGCGGTGCCGTATCCGCGACATCCGGGCTGATCGGTTCAGACGAAAGATCCATTGCTTGATCCCTCTCCCGGGGAGGATAAAAAAGGTTCTTCTCCGCGCCGGTGCCCCCCCGGGACCCGGGAAACACCCCTCTTCTCTCCCCGGGCGAGAGGCTGCACGGATAAAGTCCGCCCATCAGCCCGGTCAGGGGTGGCGCCTGAGGTAATCCCTGATCCCCGCCGACTCAATCCAGCCTGAGTCGAGCCTGCTGATGAGGCTGTGGATGGTGTAGGCCTGTTCGACGATCGTTTCTGCAGACCGGCTCTCCTCCATGCAGGCGAGCCCCACGATCACCTGCAGCGGGTTCCTGATATGGTCGCCGAGGATCGCAAACTGCTCGATGTTCCTGTCGATCTGGGTGTATGCCTCCCGTTTCTCCTCCTCGAGTTTTGAGAGTTTCAGGCTGGAGGCGAGGTCCTTTGCCACCGCGGTGAGCAGGTCGACCTCGTTCTTGCTCAGCCGCGCACCAGCGGTATGAGCAACGGTAAGGACACCCAGGACCTCGCCTCCCGTTATCATGGGTATCGCCTGGAAGTCGCCGAACGATGCCATTCTGGGACTTAATTCCCCGATTCCCGCAGTATCCCGGGAAACAATCTCCTTCGTCTCGTAGGCCTGCCTGATGAGGTTTTCAGCCGACCGGTCGGAGGAGAGATGCTGGTAGTCATCGTCAGATAGCGCGAACGGGGCGATCTCCTCCCCAATCTTTAACCATACGCCGATGATGACCCCCTCCCGCATGTCGCAGAGGTTCATGCAGGCCTTCTGAAGCAGGCTATGGGTATCCTGTCCTCGTACTAGCATCCCGGAGAGTTTTGCCGCGCCCCGGAGCAGGGTCTCTGTCCTCTGCCGTTCCGTGACATCAACGATGGTGCAGACCACATCATCCCCGGAGAGGACCCCGGCTGAGATCACGACGTGGTGCCGTGCCCCCCGTGTGTCGGTGAAGGTCCCCGTGTGTTCTAAGACCGCACCCGACTTCCCCAGTCTCCCGAGGAATGCGCGGACCTCTTCCTCATCCCTCCAGAATGATAGCAGGTCGGCGCCGTTGAGGTCCCCGGGGCTGCACTCGAGGATCTCCGCGGCGCGCCGGTTGGCCTCCAGGATCCGGAGATCCCTTTTGTTGATGAGGAAGACACCTGCCTGGGAGTTCTCGAAGATGCCGCGGTACCGCTTCTCCCGGTCCCTGAGGAGGGTGACGAGGTAGAAGATGATCGTGGCGATCCCGATCAGGGTGATGAACTGGACGACTTCCCCTGCGAGGGCGACGATATCGGGGTAGGTGAAGTGGTAGACCATCCCGATGTAGAGCGATGAGAGCAGCAGGGAGAAGAAGAATCCGTTTCGTTCGTAGCGGTAAATTGCAAGGAGGATCGGGATATAAAGAAGGTGCGGGAAGACCTCCGTGAGGCCGCGTGACAGACCATACGCCGCGAGGGCAAGCGTGAGGGCCGACGTGACCAGCAGTACGGGAAGCCAGAGATCTGGTGCCCGGCCCGGCACCAGACTTCCATCGTGCACCATGCAATCATACGCGATGTGTGCATGCGGCGCTATAAAGGCACCGGTTTGTCCTCTAAATTGAGATCGCGTTTCCGGCGGCGTTAACGCCGATCATATGTGCAATTGGGAGTTTCTCGATATTTTCCGTGAATCGGCTGGTTTCTGACTCCGCATGAGGTCTGCTCACATACTGAGCCGATCTGCAGGAATAGACCCAGCCTGGTATTTTCCCGGGCAGGGAAGCGTGGCGGCTCTTCGCCGCCGGGAAAGGTGGTCTCCCCTGGTGCGGACGCCGTGCCCGGCGAGCCCGCCTCATTGCAGTCTCTTGATCAGGAACGCCACGTTCTCGGCGAACCGCCTGACCGTCTTCATCCCTTCCTCGTCGTTTACGGCTTCTCCGGGAGTCCTCCCAAAGACCATGTTCCAGTAGGTCGAGCCCGGCACGATCATATCGTTGATCAGGAAGAACATCAGCAGTTCCTGGAGCGTGGCGGTATGCCCGCCCCGCCGCGCCACGGCGATCGGCCCGCCTACCTTCCGCGAGAGGAAGGAGTCAGACGACATCGAGACCATACCGATCCGCTGCAGCGCCGAGAGCACATCGCCCCGTGCGGTCCCGAAGTAGACCGGGGTGCCGACGATGAACCCCTCCGCCTCCCGTATCTTCCTGATGATATCGTTCAGGCCGTCATCGAGGGCGCACTCCCCGCCGGTGCAGAGCCCGCAGGCGGTGCAGGAGAGGATCCGGTTCTCTGCAAGCAGTATGGTCTCAGTCTCGATACCCTCGCGCTCGAGGACCTTTGCGCACTCCCCGAGCACCAGCGCGGTGTTCCCCTCGAGCCGGGGACTCCCGCAGAGCAGTACTACTCTTCCGGTCATTCTTTCTCACACCTCGATCAGCCGGTAGGACGCATCGCCTAGACCAATCCTGGCAGCGTAGCTGATCTGGTAACCGGCATCCGTGTAGTCCCAGACCCCCATAAATTTGTCCTCTCCGGGGGCGTGGTTCCTCGCTAGCGCTGTTTGAGCAAACCCCCTCTGGCTGTTGACGAGATCGATGCTCGCGCGGTCGATAGCGACCGGATCGGTGGAGGCGAGGATCCCGATATCGGGGACGATTGGAGCGTCGCTCCAGGGGACGCAGTCGCAGTCGGGGGTGATGCCGAGGAGGAAGTTGATGTAGCCCACCCGTCCGGGCTTATCAAGGACGGCGCCGAGGGCGTACTCGCAGAGCCGCTCAAGGAACGGCCTGATTTCGGTGGTCCAGTCGAACTCGATCGCTTCTGTCGGGCAGGAGCGCATACAGTCGCCGCACCCGACGCAGTGCTCGGGGTTGAGCCGCGCCCGGCCTTCCACGACCGTCATCGCCGCCTGCGGGCAGACCATGGTGCACTTCCCGCATCCCCCGCACCGCTCGACCTCCACGAACGGCCGGCCCGCGTGCTGCTCCGCCTTCCCTGAGGGCGGGGCGCACCCCATCGCCAGGTTCTTGATCGCCCCCCCGAACCCGGCAAGGTCGTGGCCCTTGACGTGCGAGAGGACGATCATGCTCTCTGCGGCGAGGATATCCCCTGCGATCCTGACGCTGCCAAAATGCTTCCCGTTGATCGCGACCTCTGACCAGTGATCGCCCCGGAGCCCATCGGCGATGATCACCGGGGCGCCGACCACCGCGTAATCGAACCCGTGTTCGATGGCGGTGACGGTATGCCTGACCGCATCCGCCCTGCTCCCGGCGTAGAGGGTGCCGGTATCGGTGATGAAGGGATGTGCTCCACGCTCCTTTATCTTATCGACCACCTGCCTGGCAAAGACCGGGTGTATGTGGGTGTCGCACCCCCGTTCCCCAACATGCAGTTTGACGGCCGCAAGGTCGTCCGGCCGGACGACCTCGTCGAACCCGGCGGCCTCAAAGAGGCGGCGGATCTTCTGGGATCTACTCTCATGGTGGCTCCTTGCCCGGAGATTGGCGAAATAGACGTCTGCCATCGTCGTCTGCACCCTTCGCAGGTACTCTCTGATCAACAGGGCATAAGGGTTGTGCCTGCCGGTCAGAGCCCCGAGAGGTTGATACCCCCGTTTGAGGTGGTGACGGTGATCGTCGGCCCCCCGACGCCGAGCAAGCCCGAGACCGAGGTCCCCGTCGACTCGCTGACCCGGAGCGGGAGGTCGCCGACCGTCACCCTGCCGTTTGAGGTGGTGGCGACCACCCGGGCGTTCAGGTCTTCCGCCAGGCGGAGCGCTATCCCGCCGTTGCTTGACGATATCGTCACGTCGCCGCGGACGGCCGAGATCTCGGTGGATATCGGGCCGTTTGATGTCTTCAGACCCGCGATTCCTCCGCAGTCCTCCACCGTGATACCGCCGTTGCTCGTCGTTGCCGTGACGTAGCCTTCGACGCCCGAGAGATCGATCCCGCCGTTCGAGGAGGCCGCCGCGAGATCGCTGCCCGGGGCACCGTCCACGACTACAGGGCCGTTCGATGTCGCCAGTTCCGTTCCGGCCACCCGCACCCCCGAGAGTTTGATCGGACCGTTCGAACTCTCGACCCGTTGCAGGACGACACCCGACGGCAGCCGTATTGTGTAGTCCACGCTCGCCCGGACGTTCATGCCGGTATGCAC
>NZ_DAQR01000133.1:0-3041 GCF_002502935.1 Methanoculleus sp. UBA413 | reverse complement strand
GGCTCCGCCGGGACCGCCCGGTTGAACTCCTCAGTCTCCTCAGGGCCCGGCACCCCGGTGCACCCCGCGAGAACGGCGGCGGCGATGAGGACGGCGAACGCCAGCGCGGTATAGATGGCTCTCTGCATATTCACCTCTCTCGCATTGTCCCTTATGTTACTACCGCCCGCCGGAACGTCCGCCGGGCGAGGACGTACATCACTGCCGCGAAGACCGCGAGGTACGCGAACGAGAGGAGGATATCGGTCGGGGTGTAGGAGTACTCTGCCCCGACGGCGAAGAACTCGCTCCCGAGGGTGAAGTAGCGGACCCCGTTGACCAGGTGGGTCAGGGGATTGTAGATCGAGAGGGCCTGCAGGAGCGGCGGGAACGCCTGGATCGGGTAGAGGGCGTTTGAGACGAAGAAGAGCGGCAGGGTGAGGAGGGTGATGATCCCCTGCAGCCCTTCGGGGCTCTCGAGGCGCATCGAGATATTCGAGGAGAAGAGGAGGAACCCGAGCGAGAAGGCTCCGACGAACGCGAAAATCCCGAGGATCGAGACGGCGATCCGGGCAGGTGAAAACCCGGGGAAGAACTGCACCCCGAGAAGGAGCCCGAACGCCATGATGATCGCCACCTGGATGAACGACTTCGTCATCCCCGAGAGGCTCACCCCCATCATGATATGGGTCCGGGGCATGGGGCTTGCGAGCATCTCCCGCATCAGCCCCCAGTTCTTATCGAAGAGGAGGCTGATGCCGCCAAAGAGGCTCGTAAAGAGGGTCGTCATCGCGATCACCCCGGCGGCCATGAAGGTGAGGTAATCGACCGGGACGGCGCCCGGAGGGACCGGGATGGCGGAGGTGAACCGGTTGAAGTTTGAGGACATCGCAACACCAAAGAACGCCATCCAGAGCGCCGGTTGCAGGAGCGACGAGAAGAGCTGCGTCCTGAACCTGACAAACCTGATCATCTCCCGCCAGTAGACGGTGAGAAACTCCCATGCCACCTCCTGCTCACGCTCCCGTATCGCGCAGTTCCCTGCCGGTGTAGTGGACGAAGACGTCGTCCATCGTCGGTTTCTTGAGGTTCACGCTCGCGATATCGATACCGGCGCCGCGCACCCGTTCGACGATCCGCGGGAGGCAGTGGCTCCCGTCGGCCGATATCGTGATCGAGAGGCCGCGGGGCGACTCGGTGATCGACCGGATCTCCCTGACCCCGAGGAGGGTCTCCCGCGCCTTCGCATCGTCCCCGGTCTCCAGGTAGACGACATCCTCACCGAGGGTGTTCTTCAGTTCCTCAGGGGTGCCGGAGATGATGATCCTGCCGTGGTCGATGATGCTGATCCGGTCGGAGAGCATATCGGCCTCCTCCATGTAGTGCGTCGTCAAAAAGATCGTCGTCCCGGCCGCGTTCACCTGCCTGATGTAGTCCCACATCCGCATCCGGGTCTGGGGGTCAAGCCCCTGCGTCGGCTCGTCCAGGAAGAGGACTTCCGGCCTGGTCATCAGCCCGCGTGCGATCTCGAGCCGCCGTTTCATGCCGCCCGAGAGGTTCTTTGTCCGCTCGTTCCGTTTGGCCTCAAGTTCCACGACCGTGAGCATATCGTCGATCCGGCGTCTCCGCTCATCGCGGGGGATCGAGTAGAGCCGTCCGTGGAACTCCATCGTCTCCCAGACGGTGAGGTCGCGGTCCAGCACCTCGTCCTGAAAGACGATGCCGATGGACTCCCTGACCCTCTCCGGCTCCCGTGCGACGTCGTAGCCGGCCACCCGCACCGTGCCCCGCTGGATGGGGAGGAGCGTCGTCAGGATGTTGATGGTGGTGCTCTTGCCCGCGCCGTTGGGGCCGAGGAAGGAGAAGATCTCGCCCCTTCGAACGCTGAAACTGATGCCGCGCACCGCCTTAACGCCGTTGAACGCGTGTTCGAGGTCTCTCACCTCGATGATATCATCCTCTCCCATCGGTCGCCACCCCGGTCTCCTTCCGACGCGTGCTGTACCTTCATGCGCGGTGTTCTCATATTTCCCTTTCCCCTCCGGGATGCAGCGATCCCCACGGTCCCCGCGTTTCGCCTTTCCCCCGAATTCCGTGCGACAAATGCCTCCGGCAACCCCTGATGAGCCCGCCCGGATAGATACCCTGAAATACCGGAACCATCCCATTCCCTCTCCAGCAACTATGTGCGGCTGCAGTCTGCTCACCTGTACCGGCGGCCCCGGCATACCGGCGAGGAAGGAGCGGAGGCTCCCCCTCCTCGTCCTCGCCGTGCTGGTGCTTGCCGCGGCCATAACTCCTTCCGCGGCCGCCGCCGGTCTCAACCTGACCCCGGCTGAGGTGGACCTCCTCTTTGCGATGCGGGAGTATACCCTGACCTACAACGGGTACGCCGGCCGGCTGCCGGGGTGGGTGACCGGCCCCTTCGCGGACGAGAAGGTCAACCTCCGCGTCGAGTCCCCGGACGGCGTGATGGTCATCGGGATCACCTTCCATGACCGGAGGATTGTGCTCTTCGACGCAAAAGGCTGCCCGGCCCCGATCGCCACGGTGACCACCGACCGGGCGACGGTGGAGGAGGTCATGGCGTCAGACCGGCCGTTTGATGCGTTCCGTGCAGGGGTGCGGAACGACGCGATCAGGATCGAGGGCAACACCCTGCTCGGGACGTTGCGGTGGGGCATGGTTGGGTTCGGGCTCCGGGTGATGGATATCATCGGATTGTGAGCGCAAAGAAGCAAAAACCCTGTCTCTGATATCGAGGGGATGTTCATGCGAAAGTTCACGTGCACCACAGCCTCACACGGAGCACATCCCAAAAGTGCCCTGCGACCGGATACCCACACGGTTCAGAGCATGTTGACGCATGTTCGCAAAGAATTGAGCAATAGCCGGCGTCAAAAGCGCTGATGCGACTTGCCATCGGGTATTGTCTCGTGGGGGGAAGACCGGGAGGGGGCTCGCCCCATTGGCGTGAACGCAACCATGCATGCACTGCGTTCCGGGTTGGCTATCGGCGAGGTGCAAGTTCTGTTGAACTCCCATGTCGGTTCTGGTGGACG
>NZ_DAQR01000063.1:13790-56614 GCF_002502935.1 Methanoculleus sp. UBA413 | reverse complement strand
CCTCCCCCCTTGCGGAGGGAGCCCTCCCGCTCATGCCCCGCGAGCCCCGCAGAGGTAGATGGAAGTATGACAATCCGTAGAATAGATGCAGGAGAGGACTCAAGGTCTTCAAGTTTTCCTTAGCGGGACCAATGAATACCCCTTCGCCTCCGATGTCCCGGCCCTGACCTAATCTTTCGGGGCTCCGGTGTCTATTCCAGAGATAAGCGGAGACGCCCCCCTCCCACGTCCCCTCAAGCCCCGGTCAGCCCGCCGCTCACCGAGCCGACCCACTCCATGAGAGACGCCCAGGCCCCTTCGAGCATCCCGGTCACCCCGGAAGGCTCGCTGGGCGGCGGGGCCTCCGGTGCCGGGGTGTCGTCGGGAACGTCAGGGGTCGTCTCCGGCACGTCCGGTGTCTGCACGGGCTCAGGATTCAGGTCGAGGGAGGCTGATCCGGTCATCGGCGGGATATACCCCACGTTCCCGGGCACCACGAACCAGCACCGCTCGTAGGCATCGACGAAGAGTTTCTTGACGACGTTTGAGCGAATACCGTCCCGCGATGTGAGATGCAGGGCGACGCCGGATCCGTTCCATCCGTAGATCCCGTTATCGGACGCGATAAGGAGCATCCCCCCGGATGTTGCCGCGATATCGTTGATAGCGACCGGGAACTCCTCCAGGTCCCCGGAGTGGAGGACGGGGGTCACCCCGGCGCCCGGGGCATACCGGAGAACCGTCGTGCGGTTGAAGAGGTACACGCCCCCGAAGGGGTTGACCCGCACTTCGGAAATCCCCTGGATCGGTTCATTCTGGTAGGCCTTCGTGCCCCACTTCGTGACGAAGGTATACCCGGGAGCCCCCGAATCCTGCCGGGTATCCGGGTGTGGTACGAATTTCTGGACGCAGTGACTCTCCCTGTTGACTACATAGATATTATCGGAAGCGTCGATGGCGATGCCGGAAGGAAGATGAAACATCTCGCCCCCGGTATCCCGGAACTGCCACGTTTTGAGTGGGTTGCCGGAACTATCAAACACCTTGATGCGGTTGGCGTTCGTATCAGTCACATGAATGTTGCCAGCAGCGTCGATGGCGATGCCGGTCGGCGACTGGAATTCCCTCTCCCCAAAGCCCTGCGATCCCCACGTTGCAAGGAATTTGCCGGAACTATTGAACTTCTGGATGCGGTGGTTCCCGGAGTCTGCCACGTAGATGTCGCCGGCAGCATCGACGGCGATGCCTTCCGGCGACCGGAACTCACCGTTCCCGGTACCCCACGCCCCCCACGTTGTAAGGAATTTACCGGAACCATCAAACTTCTGGATGCGATGATTCCCTGAGTCTGCCACGTAGATATCGCCGGCAGTATCGACGGCGATGCCGGCCGGTTGCAGGAACTCACCGTCTCCGAAACCCTGTGATCCCCATTTCTTAAGGAATTTTCCGGAACCGCCAAATTTCTGGATGCGGTGATTATTGGAATCTGTCACGTAGATATTGCCGGCGTCGTCAATCGTGACGCCGGAAACCCGCCAGAACTCCCCGTCGCCGAAGCCCGACGACCCCAACATTGTGAGGTATTTGCCGGAACTATCAAACTTCTGGATGCGATGGTTCCCGGAGTCTGCCACGTAGATGTCGCCGGCAGCATCGACGGCGATGCCCTCCGGCCGCAGGAACTCACCGCCACCGGGTTTCTCAGACTCCCATTTTGCGAGGAGGTTGCCGGAACCATCAAACTTCTGGATGCGGTGATTATCCTGATCTATCACGTAGATATTGTTGGAGGCGTCGACTGCCATGTTTACCTTGTAGTCCGATGGCAGAAACTCCCCATCCCCGGTACCCAGCGATCCCCACCTCTTCAGGAAGCTGCCGGAACTATCGAATTTCTGGATACGATCCCGGTCAGACACGTAGATGTTGCCGGAAACATCGATGGCGATGCCGGTCGGCCACTGGAACTCCCCGTCGCCACTGCCCGGTGTCCCCCACTTCGTGAGATATCTGCCGGAACCATCAAACTTCTGGATGCGCTTATTCACCGGGTCTGTCACATAGACATTGCCGGAAGTGTCGACTGCAACGCCGACCGGCGACTGGAACTCCCCGACCCCTCTTCCCCGCATCCCCCACATTGTGAGGAAGTTACCGGAACTATCGAACTTCTGGATACGGCTATTGTCCGTGTCTGCCACGTAGACGTCGCCGGCAGCATCGATGGCGATGCCGGCTGGCGATCGGAACTCACCCTCGCCGGTACCGTATGACCCCCACGTCGTAAGGAGGTTGCCGGAATTACTGAACTTCTGGATGCAGTGGTTCCATCTATCTGCCGCGTAGATGTTGCCGGAAGCATCAATTGCGATATCATCCGGGCAGGAAAACTCACTGTACCGTCCCCCCCACGTTGCAAGGAGATTGCCGGAACTATCAAACTTCTGGATGTGCTTATTCCCTGAGTCCGCCACGTAGACACTACCTGAAGCATCAACCGCAATACAGGAAGGTCTGTCAAAGTCCCGGTCCTTTGCGTAGACCACCGGCTCAAACCGGACTTCCCCGGCCCTTTCCCGGAGCATCTGGACGCCGTCTCGCTCCGACCCGATGACGAGCGCATCGCTCGCGGCATCGACCGCCATGCTCACGACGGTATAGCACCCCAGGTTCTCGGGTCCGAGCGGTTTGTACCACGTCCAGTTCCCGTTGTGGTAACGGTGGAGGCCTGCCCGCCCGGTGGCGACCCAGACCTCGTCTCCCCACCGCGCCATGCAGTTGATGTTCAGGTTCTTGAGGAACTGCTGGTCCTGGATGACTTCGTACCCGGTCCCGGTCTGGAACTGCAGCCCGTTCGGGTAGCCTATCCAGAGGTGGCCCCTGGAATCCAGGGTAACGGCGGTCGCCATAATATTGAGGGGCGCGAGCATGCCGTAGGCCGTCTCCCCCGGGTGCCTCGCGTTGACCGAATACCAGGTCCCTTTTGCCGTATACACAGAGATACCGCTATCGGTCGCGAAGATGACATCCCCATACCTGCCGTTGGTCACATCCTTCACCCCGGCGGATGCGATACCCGTATCGTAGTCGGGGACTTCGATGTAGATGGCTGATGATAGAGGAATAAGCAGAGATGCCAGAACAGCAGAGATTAGAAGAGTTCGGTACATGTTCCGTCCGCCCTCTTGATGATCAGGCGGCCCTTCTCCTCGGGCCAGTAATACACCGACCGGCCAACCTTCCCGCCGATCTCCTCATGCGCGATCCTGACACCCAGGTCGTTGAGCAGCCCCTTCACCGCGGCAGCGTTCCTCTCCCCGATATTCAGGGAGTTTGCCGAATACTCAAACATGCTCGCACCGCCGACGACATTCGCCGTGATCGCGGACCTCGTGCTCCCGAGCCTCTCCATCTCCAGGAGGAGGGTACTTGTGGCGGTGTCCGCAAACTTGCCGGGCCGGTCGGTGTTCCCGCGGCTTTCCGGGAGCATGATGTGTGCGAGCCCCCCGAGTGACCGCCTCTGGTCGTGCAGGATGAGCGCGATGCAGGAACCAAGCCCGATCGTCCCCATCGGGCACATCCCGACCCGGAGTTCGCCAAGACCCAGGATTACAGCCTTCTCTTCACCGAAAAAATTGTTTTCCATGCTATTCGGGTGGCTTTTCAGGTGAGCGGCGTCATCAGGTCTTCCAGCATCGTGAACAACTGCTGCATGAGTTCTGGTTTCGGGAGCATGTAGATGCTCCCGTAGATAGGCGGCGCTTCGCTTGTAAGCTCGGTGTTGAAGATCAGGATATCATTCACGTCACCGGCCATCTGCGCTATGATGGACTCAAAGGCGGCATGCGCCATATCAATGGCCAGCGCCGGCGGGGAAGGCAGCATAACGATCTCCAGAAGTTCGGCGGTCGCATCAAGAAACGCCGATATCATGATATTCCCGATCTCGATTGCGGCGCTCTGGTCCATCTCGTTGATCTCCCGGTCGGCGTCGGTGGTGCCGAGCATCTGGTTCGTCAGCCGGACAATGGTCTCCTGGGGCATGCTGACGACGATATACCCTCCATCCGCGACCTCCCCCTGGATCTGGAAGACGACAATGGCCGATATCTCGTTGCCGATGTAGTTGTGCATATCAGCGATATCAACTGCCTGCACCTCCGGCACTGTCATCTCAATCGGGCTCATCAGCATCTGTGAAAGGCTTGTCGCAGCGTGCGCCGCACCGATGTTCCCAAGTTCCCTCAGCGCATCAGTCTGAAACGGGTCAAGTTCCATGAAAACGTCTCCTACACAATCGTGTTCACATCGAGAACCGGCACAACCTCGCCGTCTCCCGGGATGGTGATCCCGCTGATCCCGCGGCAGCTTCCTGCAAGCCGGGAGAGCGGTTTCACCACCACTTCCTGCTGGCCGTCCACGGTATCAACGACGATACAACACTTTCTGCCGCTGTTCTGCAGCACAACAAGCGTATCACTCTTCTGCGCCCGGCCAAACATATCCTCAAGGCGGTACATGGGAAGGATCTCGTCGCGGAGCAGGACCGTCTCGGCATCGCCGATTCGGTGGACCGCTTCTGTTCTGGCCAGGGCCACCTCGACGACGTTGCTGATCGGAATGGCACACCGCCTCCCGTTGATCTGCACCATCATGACGTCGATGATCGCCATCGTTGGGGGCAGCATCAGCTCAAACGTCGTCCCCCTGCCGAGTTCGGACTCGACCCTGATGGTCCCCTTGAGCGACTCAATGGTCTTCTTGACCACATCGAGACCGACACCCCTGCCGCTGATGTCGGTGATCGTCTCAGCCGTGCTGAACCCGGGCTCGAAGAGCAGGTTGATGAGATCTTCTTTTGTTGCGGCCGCTGCCGCCTCGGGCGTCATGATGCCTTTGTTCACCGCTTTATCCTTGAGTTTCTCGGGGTCGATACCGGCACCGTCGTCCACGATCTCGATGATGACGTTATCCTTATCCCTCCGTGCAGTCAGCCGGAGCGACCCCTTGCGCGGTTTCCCGCTGGCTTCGCGGACCTCCGGGAGTTCGATCCCGTGGTTTACGGCGTTCCTGATGATGTGCAGGAGCGGGTCGGAGAGTCCGTCCATCATACCCCTGTCAAGCTCGGTCTCGCCGCCCTCGATGGTAAACTCAACCTCCTTTCCGTCATGGGTCGCGACGTCCCGCACAACACGGGGGAGGCGGTTGAAGATGCGGTCAAGCGGCATCATCCTGATTCCCATCATGAGGTTCTGGAGGTCCGAGACCGAGCGGCCGATCATGCTCAGTGCTTCATCAAACTCTTTGATGCCGTGCTTCCTTGCTATCTGTTCGAGCCGCCCGCGGTTGATCACCAGATCCTCGACAAGGTTCATCATCCTGTCGAGCCGCTGGATATCGACGCGGATATTCTTGATCTCGCGGCTCTTTTCGCCCCGGGACGGCTTAGGCGCCGACGGTTCGGGTTTTTGGGTCTCCTTCGGCACCTCCGGTGCCAGGGATAGTTCAAGAAGCGAGATCTCGGTACCTGAGGCGACGGTCCGGAGCGCATCCTCCCCCGCCTCGCTTGCGATCCGGATCTCAATCGGTCCATCGAACGTTCCATCCTCGATAAGGTCCCGCGTGGGCGTTGTTCCGAGGATCGTCCCGATCTCGTCAAGGTTCTGCAGGAGCAGTATGGCCCGGACATCTTTCATGGCGCAGGACGGGTCGATGGCGACTGATAACGTGTAGATGGGTCCACCAACCCCCTCTACCGCTACTCCTGCCTCATGGGGGGTCTCCTGGTCGTCATCAGCGGTTTCTTCGGTGAACACTCGGAGTTCCTGCACCAGGTTTCCGGACGCCTCATCTGAGGGGGCTCCGCCCGCCTCGATCTCGTCCAGCATCTCCTCGATCATGTCGGTACAGGTGAGCAGGAGGTCGGTGAGGGACACGGTCACCTCCCGTCGGCCGCTGCGGATGAGCGAGAAGACATCTTCCATCGAGTGACAGAGATGCTCCATCGCATCAAAGCCCATCGACGCCGACATCCCCTTGAGCGTATGAGCAGACCGGAAGATCTCATCGATGGCGGTCTGCTGGTCTTCCCCGCTCTCAAGAGCGAGGAGGTTGTTTACGATGTTCTCGTGATTCTCCCGTGACTCCTCAACAAAGAGTTTCCGGTATACCTCTTCATCAACCATGATTGACCTCGAGCCTGTTGACCGCCCTTACGATCTCCCGCGCAAGACCCTTGAGTGGAACCACCCTATCGACGCTGTCCCGGGCGATGGCTGACCGCGCCATCCCGTAGACCAGGCAGTCTTCTTCAGCGCATACCATCGTGGTGCCGCCTGCAGTCTTCACCGCGAGAGCCCCCTCACCGCCGTCGCTCCCCATCCCCGAGAGGATCACCGAGACCGTGCGTGGGCCGAAGACGTTCGCAGCAGAGGCGAACGTCTTATCGACGGCCGGCCGGACTGCATGCAGGGGAGGGGCGGTCGAGTGGATGACCCGCCCGTGGTTTCTCCCGGCGGCTGCATAGATGCCTGAGATCACGGTGTGGTATCCGGCTTTTGAGACCAGGACCGTCCCGGCCTGCAGGATATCTCCGTTTGTGGTCTCTTTCACCGGCAGGGGCGAGACACGGTTCAGGCGTTCGGCGAGCGATGCGGTGAATCCCTCGGGCATATGCTGGGTGACGACGACCGCTGCAGGCAGGTCAGGCGGTAGCGCGGAGAGGAGCGTATCAAGCATCGGCGGTCCTCCGGCAGACGAGCCGATCAGCACCGCTGCATCGGCGTTCTTCTGCCGGATTCCCCCGGGCTTTACAACCGTCGGAAGGGAGACGAGATTTTTGATCTTCTGGATGAGCTCTCTCTCGATGCCCCTGACCTTCGGGACGTCCCTTGGTTTGAGCATGAAGTCATCAGCCCCGAGACGGAGCGCCCGGTGGGTCATATCGGCCTGCCGGGACGTCAGCGTGCTCAAAACAATCACCTTTGGTCTTGAGCTCTCCCCCTGGAGGGCTTCAAGAACCTCGAGGCCGCCCATCCGGGGCATCTCGATATCGAGGGTGATAACGTCGGGTTTCAGCTCCGATATCTTCGCAAGAGCATCGATGCCGTTGACCGCCGTCCCGACGATCTCGATATCAGGGCTGCCTTTGAGCATATCCCGCAGGATCGTCCGGATAAAAAGTGAGTCGTCGACGATCAGAACCCGTATCATGGTTACGCACTGAGAACGTTCTTCACTTCTTCGAGAACCTTTGGGGCCTGGAACGGTTTGACGATGTAGCCTCTCGCACCGCTCTTTATAGCAAGTTTGACCATCTGCTCCTGGCCGACCGCCGTACACATGACGACTTTTGCCGCCGGGTCGGCGGCCTTGATGGCCTTGAGCGCCTCGATCCCGTTTACTTTCGGCATAACAACGTCCATCGTGACAAGGTCGGGTTTGAGTTCCTGGTACCTGGCAAGCGCCTCAGCCCCATCCGCTGCCTCACCGACGATGTCGTGTCCGCCGGAGAAGAGGATGTTCTTCAGCAGCGTTCTCATAAACATTGTATCATCGACGATCAGGATTCTCCCCATCGAACACCACTCAATGTTTATTTGGAGAATCGGCTATATAGACCTTCGTATTTTGGAAAAATAAGATTATTAATTTGTTGGAGATTTTACTGCATCAGAGATATACCGGACACCTTTAGCGGTCAATTGTATCTCTTTCCTGACGTAGAGCACCTCAGCAAACCCGGTGGCAAGGAGCCGCTCATAGATGGCGTCGAGGTCTTTGTGCGAGAGTTTGAGCATGTTCTCAATTGCACTCGAGTCCATCCCGCTATAGACCAGCATGGCCACCTGCCCGGTCAGCGGGTCGAGTTCCTCATCATATTTTGTGTTCTGTGTCGCCTCACTGAGGAAGTTGTAGAGAACCTGAAGCGTTGTCTTCGGGCAGAGGACGAAACTTGTCACGACCTCGTTCTCGATGAGATGGTCGATCTTCACGACATCGAGATCCTTCTCCTGGATCTCCCGGCGCGTGAACTCGATGCCTGCCACGTCTCCCAGGGGTATGCAGACCTGGCTCTCCTGGCTGACGAACCAGATGCCGGTCTTCATGACTGCGATCGCACCCTTCTCCCAGTGGGCGTCCTGAACGAGCACTCCCCCGCGTATTGCGGGCGACATAAAGAAGGCGTTCAGCCGGTAGGCGCTGCACTGGGTGATGACGAACTTCTTTAAGACCGAGAGGACCTTCTCCACCGACGCGATGCGGTAGGTCTCCTCCGCATCCGGACCGGCGGTGATCAATACCTGGTTCTTCTTCTCCTCGAGATCGACCATGGATTTATAGGGGATCTCGCAGTCAAGGGGGGCGCCGATATGGATACGGTCCTCACCGATGCCCATCGTCGTCGGGATCCACTTACCTTCATGCTCAACCTTTACCGGAACAGATTTCATCATCGCCGTTGCACCTCCTCCTGTATCATTACCTCACAAAAGACCATCATCATTTTGATTTCAGCGTTGCAAGGATCTCCTCAAGCTCTCCGGCAAGTTCTCTTGCGCTGTATTTCTCTCCTCGCAGTTCGCGGACCAGGCTGATATCCTCCACAAACTTCTTTTTCTTTACGTCGGATTTGAGCGCGGCGATCAGGTCGTCATCGACCATGCCGCCGGAGGCGAAAGAGACCATATCGAAGTCTTCTTCCGGTTGCTCGATCGGCTCGTCAGGGACCTCTTCCTCAGGGGCGGGCTCATCCGCATCGATCTCTTCATCATCGACCTCCTCGCCCTCAATCTCGATCTCATCGAGGTCAAGGTCGTCGAGTGCTGAGAGTTCCGCACTCAGCGCACTCATATCAGGCCGTTCCGAGAGATCACCGGCGGTCCCGGAGTCACCGGGGAGGTCGAGGTCGAGGTCGAGATCCTCAAGTTCGCTCTGGTGCGCTTTGAGGATCTCTGATACGGCGTTTGTCTCTTCCTCGGAGAGGAGAGAGATCTGGTCAGACTCAAACGCTGTCTCCGGACCGGTAGCCTCATCGAGGTCGAGGTTGTCCAGGGAATCGAGGTCGAGGTCCGCGAGCGCGGCGAGGGGGTCGACTGCACCCCCGGCGGCCTTCGGTGGGGTCGGGGATGCAGCCTGATCAGGGGCCGAGCCGTCGACCGCCTGGTCGAGCATGCCGTCGATCTCCTCGATTGCTTTCTTCTTCTCGCCTTCAGGAGCACGGGCATGCGTGATCGCCTCTCTGATCGATGCCGTGAGAGTCCCAAGCATGCTGGCGAGGTTGATCTCGGTGGAGGCGAGTCTCTGAATGAGGGGTGGTTTTGGCGCTGCGGTATCAGTTTTTTCCTTCTTCTCCTTCTTCGGCCGCTCCCGGAGCGCGGCACGCAGTCGTGAGGGCTTTAAGTCTGCAGGATCCAGCGCCCCGGTGACGAGGAGCGCGCAAAACCCCGCGAGCACGGTGCCCGCGACGATGACCTCGACCGAGGCATCGATGACGATGATCAGGGAGCCTGTACCGACAGTGATCAGGAACAGGAGCGGCCGGCGTACGTTCTCCTTCATGCTATACCCCCGCAAATGTTGGAATGGTAAAGAATGCGCTCACAATGATCGGTGCAACGATGTAGACGATGCCGGTGGTCGCACAGAGCAGGCTTGCGAAGAAGTAGTACATATACCGGTCACCACCCATGACAATCCTTCCTGCAAACATGTTTGCAACGGTCAGCATTAAGAGGATCGTCACCACGTACGCCCGCATCGTATCTTCAGGGAAGTCTACGAAGATGTTCAGGGCACCCCCCATACTGCCGCCGATCGTGGACGAACCTCCCGAGAGCGCCGCTGAGGTCTCTGCGAAATGGTCCATCACTTCCGTCACCGCGTGGGACATCGTGAGGAGGATCTCGAAGAGGAAGACGAAGATACCGATCATCGCCCCGTGCATCGGCACGAGCAGGACGACAAACCCCTTCACCATCATGTCGCGTTTCCTCCTGAGGAGAACCTGCTCGAGCATCGATGAACCGGTGATCTTTCCTATCTCGTCCGGGGAGCCGCCGAGGGCCACCGCGTCACGGAAGATGTTCATGTACTTGTAGATCAGGTAACTGCCGGTCTCCCCGATGAACTTCCTCCAGCTCGCGGCTTCATCAAGCCCAAGGTTCAGTTTCGATGATACCGAGTCGATGAACGGCTCCAGGTAAGGGAGGGATTTTTTGTCCACCTCCTGGAGTGCATCGCCGGTGGTGATGCCCTTGCCCCCCATCACCGACCCGAGGCTCCGGATAAACGTGGAGAAGTCGGTGTCACGGTTGATGACGTTTGCATCATCGATATAGCCGATGATCCCAAGCGGCATCAGGAGCAGGCCGACGAGCAGGAATATAACACCGGCGTTGACGCCGATGAGGATGAGGGCAAGTGCGATTGCGGCGACGATCGGCAGGACCAGGCGCTCCATTCTCCGGATGATACCCTGCTCCCTGGAACAGATCGCGGCAAGCCCGTGCGTCCTCGGGTCGTCGGGGACGGCCCGGTACATGATCCCGAGGCCGAAGATTGATATGCCGATGATGAGGGTATATGAAGAGTTGAGTGCTGCATCAATCCCGCCAGGGGCGTAGATCGCCACCGATATCATGATGATGATCGCGACAAGCGCAGCCGAAAGGAGCATCGCGATGTAGGCGTCGCCCCATTTCTTCAGGAGCTCGATCCCCTGTTCGAACGTGTTCCGGTAAATGCTCCTGATGCTCCCAAGTTCCGTGGTGATGAAGTCGTCGTCGGGAACCCCGGAGTCGATGGAGTTTGCGTAGCGGTTCAGCATGCTCTGGAGGGTCTTGTTTCTGCACCGATCGGCGACCGCCCGGAGCCCTTCGGCATAGCTGTAGCCCCACCCGGCGACCAGACGCTGCACCTTTGCAATGTAGCGCGACGGGACATACTCGAACCTCTCAGATGTGTAATCGAAGATCTCGGGCCTGGTCACGGCTGCCGTGGTGATCGCGGCCATGTAGGTATACATGAAGAGCAGGTCCTGCTCCATCTTCTTGTTCTCGAGGACGGATGACCGGAGGTCGCTAAGGTACTCTACCTGGTCCTCGAACGGTAGCTTGCCCTGATTTGCCGCTCTCAACCTCTCGGCCACGTCCTCGAACAATTGTTACACCTCGATGTTGAGCAGACCCTGTTTCTTGATCTTCGTGGTCATGTGGAAGAGGTCCCAGAACTGAGTATACCCGGCTTTATGGAGTCGTTCGAGGATCTTCGCCCGTTTTTCGACCTCGTCGTAGATCTCGGCCCGCCGGTTCTCGGGGATGCCGAGCATCGTTGCGATCTTGTTCTCGAGGAGGTAGCTGCTCCCCTTGCCGGTGAAGGTGAAGGTGTCGGTTGCAGGGTCCCAGACGAACGCTGCCATGAAGGAGAATCCCTCTGTCTCGGGGTCGTAGCCCACGAGTTCGTTGATGCTGAGCATCCGCCGGACGGTCCCGCCGTGGGGGAGTTTCACGGCGCTCTGGATGATGACCAGGTTGAGGTTGTCGACGTAGGTCTTCGGGATGTTGATAGGGTCCCCGCAGAGACGCTGGATCAGCTTCTCGACCGACGCGGCGTGGAAGGTGCTCATCACTGGGTGGCCGGTCTGCATCGCAGAGAACGCGACGGATCCTTCCACACCACGGATCTCACCGACCAGGATCTGGTTCGGACGCTGACGGAGGGCGGCTTTGAGGAGGTCAAACATCGTGACCTCCGAGCCTTCGCCCTCACCCTTCCCCTTGGCTTTCGCGACCTCGCGGGTCCAGTTCCTGTGGGGGACCGTCAGTTCGGGGGTATCCTCGATGGTGACGATCTTGTTCTCGGGCGGGAGGAACGTTGTTAAGGCGTTTAAGGACGTCGTCTTGCCGCTCGCAGTCTCGCCTGAGACGAACATCGACATCCCGTACTCGAGGCAGATCCAGAGGTATGCGGCCATCATGTAGTTGCATGTCCCGCTCTCGATGACCTGCATGATACTCATGGGGACCTCGCTCACCTTACGGATGGTGAAGTTGCTCCCGTGCTTGCTGATCTCGGTCCCGTAGACGATGTTGATACGCGAACCGTCGGGGAGGGTCGCGTCCACGATGGGGTTTCTGTAGGTCAGCGGCCGTTTGATCCGTTCGGCAAGTTTGATGACGAATTTGTCGAGTTCGGTCGAGTCCTGGAACCCGACGACCGACTTGAGGCCCTTGAAGATCTTGTGCTCGATGAAGATCGGTCCGACGCCGCCGCAGGTGATATCCTCGATGTACCGGTCGGAGAGGAAGGGTTTGAGGGTCCCCATCTCGATCTTGTCGCGGATCATCAGGTACTCAAGCGCCTTGTACTCCTGCTGCGAGAGGATGATCCGGCCGTCGGCGAGTTCCGGGAGCCCGTCCGTCTGCGGTTTTGCCGATGCACCGATATCAGAGGTGAGGAAGTTTATGATCCGGTCTTTGAGGTCTTTTGGCGTCCCGCCGGCGAGCAGGGATTCATCGATCTCCTCGCCCGGCACCACAAAATGGGTGACCTACGCGACCATCGACGGCCGCGGATCGGGGACAACCGGGGTTGTCAGGGTCCCGTCCCCCCTCTGGCGGCTCGACTACTCTGATATCACGACCACGAGCGACGAGATCCCGTTCTTCAACTGCCAGGTCATGGACGCCGAAGATCCGAACCGGTTCGTCCATATCGTCACCCTGAACTTCCCCGACTTCAGGGGGATGAAAGACAAACCCGAGCTGCGGAAGGAACAGTGGGTGAAGACCTTCTACGAGGGGCACCACGACTACTATTTTGTCATCAACGCCCGGTGCATCGGCGCCTATCACGTGAAGATCCAGGTGCCGGAGACGTATATGGGGACATAAGGATGGTCATACGCGGGGGAGATGAGGTTTGGTGGTTTGGTCTCATGCGAAGGGCGCGAAGCCGCGAAGGATGTGTCGTTCCACCATCGTCACTCTTCGCGCCCTCCCACGTGCTTCGCATGTGAACCTGGCGGGAGTTTTCACCATCATGTCCGGTTATAATTTAGCGCACTACCGGTCTTCCCGCTCCGCCCCACACGATAGATCGATCCGTTTCGAAAGTAGGAGGTCGTCCCAAAATCCCTCTGCCGGGAGGGGGACACCCCTCCCGGTCCCTCCCCCGCCCGGGCGTATACCCGGTGGAAAGCCGTGTCCGCGATTTGGCGCTGGATATTGCTCAATTATCTGCGAACGTGCGCCAGAGTGTTCTGAACCATGTGGATATTCGGTCGCAGAGTACTTTTGGGATGTGCTCTAGGTTAAAGTCGGTATACACAAGAGAGATTTGAAAATGGAGTAGTTACCTGATTGCGTCGATCAATTCATTCCGGGGGATTCCAGTTGCTTTTGAAACCTCGTCGAGTATTGAATATAGTGTTCCAACTCTCAGTTCGTTGTGCAGGGGAACGACAACATGAAATTTTTCATCACCATTTTGGGTAACCATTCGAACATGACTCCCTGTTTGTCGAAGGCATGTGTAACCGAGGGATTCGAGGTATTTGATGACCTTGAATCCACTAACAACTGGTCGCCTTGACATTGCGATCGACTTTGAATTGACATTCAAACTGTTGAGTAAGTGGTTCGGCGTCGGCCTGGTCGAGTTCAAGGATAAAGTCGGGTACAGGTTCGGTTGTAACGGTGACCGTGATCTGTTCTCCTTGCCCAATTTGATCTTCGAAATTGAGTTCTGTTGCTTCTATGATATTATCGAGAAGTTCGCCGATAGTCTCTCCCTGAGTGATGATGCCATGGTCTGTAGCACGGGCGGTCCATCCTTCGTCGTAATAGAAGATATTAAATCTGACTAACATGACGTTCACCTCCAATCAGTTGGGATGTGTGTGGTTTGCCATAATAAATGTAGTGACGATGCTGGGTCCGGTGTTTCGAGGGAGGCATCACGTTTAGCCGGTTTGGCACTCTCCCGCGTGAGTCTGTGATGAAACGAAACAAAGAGGAAAAAATCCGGACGTTCACCGCTCTGCGACCCGGTGCCGCGCGATGAACTCCCGCACCATCTGTGCCGCCACCGCCGCCGTCTGCCCGGAATCGAACGGGGCGACCTCCACATAATCGAACCCGACCGCATGCGGCGCGAGGGTCCGCACAACCTCCCTGATATCGAGCGGCGTCATCCCGAACGGCTCGGGTGTCCCGAGGCCCGGGGTGAGGCAGCAGTCGATCGCATCGGCGTCGATCGAAAGGTATACTTTTTTGTCCCCAATATGCGCGAGAACCTCACCGAGGACGCCGGCGATCCCTCGCTCCCGCACCGCGTCAGCGGTATACAGCCGCGTCCTCTCCTCTGCAACCTCGAACTGCTCGCGGTCGCCGCTCCGGGCGCCGATGATGACGACGTCATCCACCCCGAGATCAAGGACGCGCCGCGTGACGCACCCGTGGCTGTAGGGCGTCCCGTCGAGTTCGTCCCGAAGGTCCAGGTGCGCGTCGCAGACGACGTAGACATCCGGTTGTACGGCCCTGACCGCGCCTATCGTCGCGGTATGCTCACCGCCGAGCATCACCGGAACCTTCCCGTCACCGCCGATCTCGCCCGCAACGTCCGCCACCTGGTCAACCAGGTCCTCCGGGACCTTTGAGACCGCGAGGTCACCGAGGTCGGTGAACGGAACCTCATAGAGGTCTATCCCGGTCGAGGGTTCGTACGACTCAAAGTTGAACGAAGCCTCCCTGATCGCCCGGGGGCCGAACCGCGCCCCGGGCCGAAACGACGTCGTCCCATCGTAAGGCACGCCGAAGACGGCGTAGCGGGCATCCTCGTATGACGCGTCAGCGTCAGCAAAATGGAGATGGGTGAGCTCGTTCATGCCCGCCTTCGAGAGCCAGAAGAGGTCACTCAAGTTTCTTCTTGCCCAGGGATGTTATGTAGGCGATCTCCTTGCCGGGTTCAAGATCACTGACCTGGTCCTCGGTCAGGTTGAGCTCGAACATCTCAAAGTCCTTGACGTCCATGAACTGGACGTTCGTGCCGGCGATCGAGATGACCTGCGCAATCTTTCGCTCCACTACCGGGACGTAGGTCTTCGCCGATACCGGCTGGACGATCGAGCGCTTGACACCGTCAAAGATGCCGATACAGTCGATCCGGGACTTTGCAGCCCCGTGCTTGCCGGGCTTGGATATAGCGATGGAGACAATCCTGCAAGGCTCATCATCAACAATGACGTAACGTCCCTCTTTCAGTTTTCCAACTTCTGTCTGTTCCTTCATATTGTCCCACTCAACAAACGCGTGATTAATGTATCTGGATTGCAGTACATAAATACACCGTAAGAACGAGAGGAGGCACGAGGAGCAGTTGACAGAATTCATCCGGGCATGCGACGACCTGGCAGGGGTTGTCAGGGACGCAGTAGCCGGTCTGGCCGGAACGCCGGAAGCAGGGGAGTACGTACGGATGGGCGCGGACGGCACGCCCACGAAGAAGATCGATCAGGTTGCAGAAGAGATCGTCGTGGACTACTTCACGAGCCATCCGTTCTGCCGGCGCCTGATCAGCGAGGAACTCGGGCACGCCGAGATGAGCGGGGAGAAGGGCACCATCTTCCTCGACCCGGTCGACGGCACCTACAACGCAGTGGTCGGGATCCCGTTCTACGCCCTCTCCATCGCCTACGCTGAAGAGGGCATCGTCCAGCAGGGATATGTCCAGAACCTTGCCACCGGCGAGACGTTCCATGCCGTACGGGGCCGGGGCGCCTGCCTTGACGGACGCCCTGTCCACGTCTCTGATACATCGCTCCTCGAAGAGAGCGCCATGAGCGTTTACGGCCGGAAGTTCGACCCGACCCGCGTGCTTGAGGTCAGCCGGAAGATCCGGCGGTGGCGTCTCCTCGGCGCATCGGCGCTTGAACTCTGTTATGTCGGGTGCGGCCGTATCGATGGGTTTATCGACGTGCGGGGGACGCTCCGTGTCACGGACGCGGCGGCAGGGATGCTGGTCTGCGAGGAGGCGGGGGGAATCGTCTCCGACCTCGAGGGGAGGGGCCTCATCTTCCCGGACGAGGTCTCTGTCGGGCGAAGCCTCGTCGCCACGAACGGCGTCGTGCACAACAAAGTTATCGAGTACCTGAGGTGACCCGGGCATGAAGATCGTGCTGGTATCGCGTATCGACGATGAGGAGGCACTCCGCTACACCGCCTCACTCGCCCGGGATCTCGAAGACCTTGGGCACGGCGTCACCCTTGAGGAGGGTACGGCACAACGCCTGGGGAGGGAAGGGATCCCGTTTGAGGAGATCACCGGCGACCTGGTCGTGGTCGTCGGCGGCGACGGGTCGGTCCTCCTCACCATCCACCAGATGAGAAAGCAGGTCCCGGTCCTCGGTATCAACTGGGGTGAGGTCGGGTTCCTTGCCGACCTGGAGCCTGACGAGGCAGGCGCATTCTTCGCCACCCTCAAAGACGGGTTCCGGGTCGAGCGCCGGATGCGGGTCAGCCTCTCCGTCGACGGGAAGCACCTCGGGGACGCCCTCAACGAGGCGGTGATCGTCACCGAGCGCCCGGCAAAGATGCTCCGGTTCGGCGTCTACGTCGACGGGATACCCTCAGAGCGGTTCAGAGCCGACGGCCTGCTCATATCGACCCCGACCGGGTCGACCGCCTACGCCATGAGTGCAGGAGGACCGATCGTCGACCCGCAGATCGAGGGATTCCTCCTCATACCGCTCGCGCCCTACATGCTCTCGTCCCGTCCCCACCTCATCAGCACCGGGAGAATCCTGGAAGTCACCCTCGAGACCGAGAAGCCGGCGCACCTCGTCATCGACGGGCAGAGCACGTTCGAACTCGAGAGGGAGGCGAAGGTCACGGTCACAAGATCCAGCGAACCGGCACTCTTCGTCCATACCGGGAAACCCTTCTTTGAGAAGGTGAACTATAAACTCCGCAACCTCTGACCCTGCCGATACCTCAAACCGAGATTTTATGAGTGTCCGGGAGGACTATTTCAGCAGAGGAGTGAGCACGAATATGGAAGATCAGATGCGCACAGAGATCTCCTACGCAGAGATTGCAGAGACGCTGAAGAAGACCCTCAACCTCCGGGGATCCCCGGTCGCGGTGAAACTCGCAAAGAGCCCGGAAGCCATCCCCGACGGAGTCGGGCCGATCGATGATGCGGTCCGGCACTGCCAGATGGTCAGCAGGGCCCGCCTGAACGGCGAGATCTTCTACGCGACCGCCGACAAACATGTCTGTATGGGCGGCGGCTGGGCCCTCGGGCTCAAAGAACTTACAAAGAGTCTCCGCACAGGGGAGTTCTACTACAAGCTGGGCAAGTTCGAGAGTTGGGCCGCCTGCATGCGGACCATCCAGCAGGTCCCGCACGTCCCCGAGCTCGAGACCTACGCGACGGTCTACGCGCCGCTTGAGAAGACACCGTTTGACCCGCACGTCGTCATCATCGTCGCCGAACCCCGGGCGATGCTGAAACTCGCGCAGGCCACGCTCTACAGGCTCGGTGGGCGGATAGAGTCCTCGATGTCGGGGATCCAGTCGGTCTGTGCGGATGCGACAGCGCAGCCCTACCTCACCGGCAGGATCAACTACTCTCTCGGGTGCGACGGTTCACGCCGGTTCTCCGGCATCGAGGATAACGAACAGGTCATGGGCATCCCGGCCGAGATCCTCCCCGAGTTTGCCCGGGCTCTCACGGTCGTCACCGCTGCGCCCGGGTCGGTGCGGTAACCGGCACCCAGTTCATACCTTTTTTTACGCTGCATCCCCCATCAACGGACCTCTCCTGAGGTACAAGGCTTATCTTCACGGCAGGTCAACTATTCAGCAGGTGGTTTTTTTGCAGGTATCCATGAAACTGGAGATGAGAGACCGGCCCGGACAGCTGGTCGCGGCCCTCAAACCGATCTCTGCCGTCGGAGGGAACATCATCGCGGTTATTCACCAGAGGGAGGCCACGACGGCCGCAGAGGCGCTGGACGTCCAGATTGTGCTCGAACTGCCGGAAGGGAGGCTTGAGAGGCTCCTTGAACTGCTCAGGGAGCAGGGCGTCAACGTCGTGCGCATCGGCGAAGAGCGGCTTCTCTATGAATGCACGCTGATCGTGATCGGGCACCTGATGCATACCGATCTCTCAGACACGGTCAACCAGATCGATAAGACCGGTTCTGCTGAGGTGACGGAACTCTCCATGGTCATGCCTGCGATCGACTCTCCGTCTTCAGCTCGTATCACCATCCGCTCGACCACCCGGGCTGAGATGAAGAGGGCGATAAGGATCCTGCGCGCTGTCGCCGAACAGAAGAAACTCCTTATCATCGAGCCCCTGGAGGATGCATGATGCGAATCGCACTCCTGGGCTTTGGTTCGGTCGGCCGGGGCATCGCCCGGGCGATCCTCGCGAAAGGCCTGGATATCACCGTCACCGGGCTTGCCGACTCGCGGAGCGGGATCATTGATGCCGGCGGGGTCGATCTCGCGGCGGCGCTTGCCCGGAAAGAGCAGGGCGGCCCCTGCGGCAACCCGGGTGTCAGCCCCATGGACGTCGTGGAGAAGGCGGAGTACGACATCCTTGTCGAGGTGACCCCGACAGACGTCGAGACCGCCGAGCCGGCGCTGGGCCATATCAGGGGAGCCCTCCGGCGGGGCAAGCACGTCGTCACCTCGAATAAAGGCCCGATCGCTCTCGCCTACCCCGAACTCCGGGCTCTCGCTGAGGCAAACGGGGTCCTCCTGAAGTACGAGGCGACGGTCTGCGGCGCAATCCCGCTCATCCATGCCATGCAGGAAGGGATTGCCGGGAACACCATCACCCGGATCTGCGGGGTCTTCAACGGCACCTGCAACTATATCCTCACCCGGATGGCCGCAGAGGGTCTCACCTACGAGCAGGCCCTTGCCGAGGCCCGGGATCTCGGCTACGCCGAGGCGGACCCCACCTACGACGTCGAAGGGATCGACGCAGGCATCAAACTGGTCATCCTTGCAAATACCATCCTTCATATGGAGACCACGCTCGACGATGTGGAGAGGACAGGGATCAATCTTCTCTCGCCTGAGGCCCTGCAGCTGGCAGAAGACCAGGACTGCACTATCCGGCTCATCGGCGAGATCATCCCCGAGGCCGGGGTGCTGCGGGTATCGCCGAGGATTGTCCCGAAAGTCCACCCCCTTGTCGTCGAAGGAACGCTCAACGCCGTCACCGTGGAGGCGGATCTCGCCGGGGATCTCACGTTCGTCGGGAAGGGTGCAGGTTCCACCGAGACCGCCAGCGCCGTGATCGGCGACCTTCTGTATATCCAGAGCAGGCATGTCCAGGGTTCTTGAACGGAGAAAACAGTATCTGCGGCTGATGCGCCAGGTGACGCTTGAAGCGGGCTCCTTTACGGTGACCGATATCGCTGAGGCCACCGATACCCCCCGGAGCACCGTCCAGGACTGGGTGAACCGCCTCATCGAGGAGGGGTGCGTCGTCCTCACCGAGGAGCAGCGGGGGCGGCACCCCGCCCGGTACGCGGCGAGCAGCGCGATGCCGGAGAGTGCCTGCCGGCGGGTCTTCACCACGATCGACGGCGACCAGGTCGAGATCTATCACGAGTGCATGAGCGGAGGGTGCGCCGCCTTCTGCGAGTTCCACCATGCCCGCGCCGGGGGTGCCCTGCGGTCTGTCCACCGCGACGGGACCCTGCTCCGGGAACGGGCGTTCCTCGGGCGGCGGGATGTCGCTGTCGGGCTCGACCCGGCGCCGGCGGTTGGTATCGCCGGCGTCTTGCATGAGGACGGGTACATCCACCAGCACATCAGGTGTATCGGGGGTCCGGCCTACTCGCTCACTGATATGCTCTCCCTCGCTGAGGGCGTCTGCGGTGTCACCGTCCACCGCGAGGGTGCGGTGGTCGAGGGGGAGGTGATCACTCAGGCGCTTGCCTATGTCGCCATCGGGATCGACGACACCGATACCGGGACCGAGGGTGCAACGTTCGCCCTCGCCCTCGCCCTCCTCCAGCACCTCGCAAACCTGGAGGGCGTCATGCCCATCGGTCACCGGGTGGCGATGCTCAACCCCCGGCTCGAGAACCCGACGGCCGGGAACTCCTGCAGTTATATCGAGCTCGCGGTGGAGCCCGGCCAGGTGCCGCGGGTCGAGGAGGCCGCCGTACGGTTCGTCGCCGACGAGGCGGCGTCCCCGGAGTGGGGAGTCGCGGTCAGACAGGGGTTTCGGGTACCGCGGGACCTCCGGGCCTACGGCAGGAGCGTACGGGAGTCGGTGGTCACGCGGGATGCGGCTGATGCGACCGCCGAGAGGTTCGGGGCCCGTCTCTACGGCGGGAGGGGCGCCATCGGGGCGCTCGCGGCCGTTGCGCTTGTGGGGCTCCCGCACGACGTGCTGCTCGACCCGAAGCGCGATGTCTGCATCGGGTGGGAGCCGGAGGGGTGAGAGACTCCACGAATGGATCATCGCATTTAATATTTCCACGCGATTGTTGCGTCACGCGAAGACGCGAAGACGCGAAGGGTTCTGGTTGGGAGGAGATACATGGACTTCGCGTGATGCGGTAGTGCATAGGCAATATTAGATGAAACAGTCCACCACCCTGCCGCTCCCTGCATACAACAGCACCCCACGCCCTCCGCAACACCCATAAATACCCGGAAGGTGTGAGATATCTCACCTGGGTGAAGTGCGGTGAGACGGGAACTCCGGGAGGAGATCGATAAACTCTCCTCCCTTGCACGGGAGCGCGGTGCAGAGGCGCGGCAGATAGCGGCCAACGATGTGGTCGTTGCGGAGTGGGTCCGGTTCAAGTGCCGGTTCGGTTGCAAGGGCTACGGGAAGCACATGTCCTGCCCGCCGTATGCCCCTGCCCCCGCCGACACCCGTCGACTGCTCGCCGAGTACAGCACCGGCCTCCTCCTCCGATTTGAGGGCGTGCCTGGGCATCCCGACCTGAAACCTGAGGATATACCGCTCGACTTCCACCCGTTCCTCCGCGACCTCATCCTCTGGGTGAGCTCCACGGTACACTTCCTCGAAAAAACAGCCTTTTATGACGACTTCCCGAAGGCGTTCGGGTTTGGGGCATACCCCTGCATATACTGCGAGCACCAGCACTGCGTCGCTGAAGAGTATGAAGGAATCGTCGACGAGAGCATCCGGAGGCTCTGCCGGCACATGGACCTTGTCCGTCCGAGCATGGAGGCCGCCGGGATCGACGTCTTCTCCACCGCCCAAAACGCCGGGTGGGACCTGCACGTCATCCCCTGCAGGGATCTCGAGTACGGGAAGATCGTCCACGGCAACGTCGTATCGATAGCGCTCGTGCTCATCGAGTGACGCGGTTGCCTCACCCTCCCTTCGCGTCCTTCGCGCCTTCGCGTGAGGCCATTTCTCGCTGCTTCATGCAGAAGTTCGCGAAATCCGTGGGGTTATTGGGGTTCCGTCTCGCGCACTAAAAAATAGTTCTACTGCATCGTGTCATCTTATTTTAGAAACGTTTGTCGCATGTTGGGACGGGCGGCACTCTGGCCTCACGCGAGAGGACGCGAAGTTCGGTATAATCCCCTGCAACGCCCCTTCGCGGCTTCGCGGCTTCGCGTGAGACGTCGGTACTCTCGATTACCCCTCACGCGGAAGCACGCGGGAGACCGGAAGAGGGATGGGAGAACTCTACATTTAAGATGACAACAAGCACTACCCACAAAGGTGGCTCGATGCACTCAGCGGTCCCGCACGCCCCGGATGAACTCCTCGGTCATGCGCTGGGCGTCGTCGTCCCTCACCTGCACCGGCGGGTGCTTCATGAAGTAGGCGGACGGGGATATGAGGGCGCCGCCGATGCCCCGGTCGAGGGCGACCCTGCAGCAACGGATGGCGTCGATGACGATCCCAGCGGAGTTGGGCGAATCCTCGACCGAGAGGCGGAGGTCGAGGTGCATGGGGATGTCGCCGAAGAGCCTTCCTTCCATGCGGAGGAAACAGACCTTGTTGTCCTTCTGCCAGCGAACGTAATCGCTTGGGCCGATATGGATGTCGTCATCATCGAGGGGCTGATCGAGGACCGACTGCACCGCCTCGGTCTTTGATTGTCTCTTCGAGGCAAGGCGGTCACGGTTGAGCATATTCAGAAAGTCGGTGTTGCCGCCGGTATTCAGTTGATAGGTCCGGTCCAGCCTCACGCCCCGCCGCCGGAAGAGGTCGGCCAGGACCCGGTGAGTGATCGTCGCCCCGAGCTGGGCCTTGATGTCGTCGCCGATGACCGGGAGGCCCTTTGCCCTGAACCGCTCAGCCCATACAGGGTCGCTCGCGATGAAGGCCGGCATGTTGTTGATAAACCCGATGCCCGCCTCCAGCGCACACCCGGCGTAGAACCGTGTGGCCTCCTCCGACCCTACGGGGAGGTAGTTGAGTAGCATCTCGGCACCCGAGTCCTTGAGTTCGCCGACGATATCCTCAGCCGACGCCTCCTCCTCATCGGCGAGCACGAACCTGGACTCCTCCTTGTAGCCCCGCATATGCTCCGGAAAGCCGTCGAGCACCCGCCCCATCCGGACGGTCGCCCCGGTCTTTGGTATCTTGGGACAGAAGACCGTGGTGCAGTTCGGAGGTGAGAATATCGCTTCAGAGACGTCTTTTCCGACCTTCCTTTTATCGATATCAAACGCTGCTGCCACTTCTATATCAGACGGCCGGTAGCCGCAGAGGTCCCAGTGCATCAGCCCTGTTGCATCGGCCTCATCTCTCCCCCTGTAGTATTCAATTCCCTGGAGTAGCGAACTGGCACAGTTCCCGACGCCCACAATTGCAATCCTGATCGAGTCCACGTCAGTCCCTCAGTATAGTTAGTGTGCTGCTTCACGCACCCCCCTCTTGCGACGGGTGCGTTAAACATTACTTGAGAGAACGCAATTGCATAACAGTTGCGCTTTTCACCATACTGCAGAGGAAAATATAAGAGTATGGTTGAAGCGTCGCCGGAGAGCGGCTTCCCGCATCACCGGGTGGGGAGCCGTGCACGCCCCTGCAATGTTGCCGCTGCAGTCCTGGCAGCCGTGTATGGCCCGGTTCGCCCCGCAGAGCAGTCCGCCCGGAGCAACCGGAAACCCGGGGCTTACCACACGCGGCAGCGATCTACTCCCCTCTCCACAATCTTTTTCCATCTCACTCCCCATATCAACACTATCCACACTCAAGAGGTGATAGACTATGGTTAATTTTGAACACGCACTTATTGGAGAAGCGCTCGTCGGCGAAGGGCCGGAGGTTGCCCACATCGATCTCGTCATCGGGAAGAAGGGGAGCAGCGTCGAGCAGGCCTTCGTCACGGCGCTCGCATCGCCTGCCCGGGGGCATACGCCGCTGCTTGCCGTTCTTACCCCGAACATTCCCGCAAAGCCCCCGACGCTGATGGTCAACAAGGTCACGATCAAGAACGCAACTCAGGCTCTCCTGATCTTCGGCCCGGCACAGGCCGCTGTCGCGAAGGCGGTGGTGGACAGCGTTGCGGAGGGTATCATCCCTGAGTCTGAGGCCGATAATCTGCTCATCATCGCATCAGTCTTCATCGAGTGGGATGCGGCTGATAAGAAGAAGATCTACGACTGGAACTACGAGGCGACAAAGACCGCCATCCGCCGGGCGATCACGGGCGAGCCGAAGATGAACGAGGTGCTCGCAAAGAAAGATACCGCAAAGCATCCCTTTGCGTGATTAAGCCTGCACGGCAACCAACGGTCATCCCGGGGCATCATATGTCCCACACGCCCCGGGTTGCCTCACGCGAAGAGCGCGAAGACGCGAAGGATGACGGAACAATCCCACGGACTTCGCGCCTTCGCGTCTTCGCGTGAAACCGGCGATCACTCCCACGCACCCTCACGTTAAGGTGGAAATGGTCCACTACTGTTACCCTTCGCGCACTTCGCGGCAACGCGAGAGACCGCGTGACCGCCCCTACAATAAATCGACTATCCGGCTGCCCCCCTTTCTTCTGCGATCGGTTCCTATCATCACCTTCCAGGGAGTTTGCGGCTATCTGACCGCCTGAATCGCCGGTAGACTGTGCGGATGATGCCAAGCAGGTTTGCAAGATAAGTCTCCTTTGCTTCGAGCCTTCGCCGGAGCACAGCCTCTTCGGAGAGGAAGAGATCTTTGAGGTGATATATGTCTTCCTTTGGTGAGTAGTAGAGGTAGATCGGAATACCGGTGAGGATGACCAGGAGCCCTATGACCTTATCGAAGGTCGTGGTGGAGAAGAGGAGGAAGAGGCAGATTGCGATGCCTGCAAGGGGGAGGATGTGCTGGCCGCGGAGTTTGACATCACCGTCGCTCCGCAGAACGATAAGGGCGAAGCAGGTGAGCAGGAACGAGAACGCGAGGTTGAGGACGGCAAACGATATCAGCCCGGAGAGGTTTCCGACGTTAGAGAGGACAAACGCGATTGCTCCCTGGACGATGAGGACCACATAGGGTGTGCCGTAGCGTGGGTGAACCCTGGCAAACGCCCGGGGGAAGAGGCCGTCGATCGCCATCGCGTACGCGAGCCGGGCGCTGCCGAGCATTCCGGACTCGTCCGACCCCGAGACTGAGAAGAGGGCGCCAACCGTCATGATGAGCGCCCCCGCCGACCCGAAGAGAGCGGTCCCGGCGACGACGAGCGGCACGGTGCTCTGGTCGAGCAGGGTCCAGTTGACGAGCCCGAAGAGGACGAAGTTCGTGAGGAGGTAGAAGACGGAGACGATCAGCATCCCGCTGGTGATGGCGCGGGGGATGGCTTTTTGCGGGTCCTGCACCTCACCGGCGGGGAGCGTCCCCATCTCGAACCCCGCGTATGCCCAGAAGATCAGGACGAGTGCATGGGCGGCGTTTTCAAGCCCGAGCGGGAGCAGGGGCGTGTAGTTTGCGACGAACGTCTCCGGCCGGACGATGAAGACGCCAAGTCCGGCCACGATGAGGAGGAGCAGGGGGGAGAGTTTGATGAGTGTGAGAGCATCGTTCACCTTCCCTGCAGCCCGGACGCCGACGATGTTGACGAGCGTCAGGGAGGCGATGAAGAGCGCCCGGACAGCGACCTCTGCGGCCGGGGTGAGGGGGATGAGTGCCTGGAGGTAGTTTGTGAATGCTATCGCAAAGACCGGGAGCGCTAGGAGTTCAGCGATCCACATGCTCCAGCCGGTGAGAAACCCGTAGAAGTCGTCGAACGCTTCCGAGACGTAGGCGAACGGCCCGCCGACGCGGGGAACATAGTAACTGCAGTAGGCAAAGACCATCGCGATTGTTGCGGCGAAGAGCCCGGCCACCGCCCAGAGGATGATCGAGAACGGACCGACGAGACCCGCCGTGAGGGCGGATGCGATGTAGATGTCGGCGCCGACGATCGCCCCGACGATGATGTTCGTTAGATCAAACTGCGAGAGCCCCCGCTGTAACTCCATGACAGCAGGGGGAGGAGGCGGTAGGGGCTATAAAGATTCCGCACGGGGGTATCTAGCGGAGCATTGCACCTTATATTGGGGGTTCTGGCGTGGATCACGCGGAAGATCGCGAAGGGGTGTGGAGCGTTCATGGGGCAGAGCGAGAGGCTGTACACATAAAAGCGACCTATTCTCCTGCTTCACCCTATGCTATGGACCGTGGCGGGCATCACCCTCGTGAGGTCATCTTCTTCTCCAGTGCAGTGCCGTCGCCGGGACCAGAAGCGCTCCGGCCGCTGTGGCGGCGGCAAAGCCTGAAACCTTCTCCCCCGGTGCCGGTGCCTCCCCGGCGTCCACCGGGATCGAGGTATAGACGGGACCGTCCGTGTACGAGACCATCCACACCACCCTCCCGTCTTTCAGCCGGAGATGGATATCAACGAGTTGTGCGGCAGGGGAGACATCCTCCCCGGCGATTGCCAGCGCTTCGGTTTTGTTGATCGCAAGGTGCCGCTCATCAAGGGCCGTCACACCAGTGACGGCCCCTGACTCTACGGTAGCGATCAGCTCCCTGAAGGTCACGTTCTCAGCGATGAGGTAGACCTGTACCGTCGTTTCGTTCTCGAACACCTCACCCCAGCGCTCCGGTCTATCCTCCCTGACGAACGCTTCTACTGCGGGATTCTCCATCACCCGTGGGTACCGGACAGAGAGGCTGGCAAGCGGATCGGACGCCTCTACCGGGAGTTCTTCGCCGCGGTCGACCAGGCCCACCCATACGATACTGTCATGGTCCTCTCGTTCGTTGACATCCCTGTTCAGGTACACCAGCGTCTGCGAGCATGACGTGCCCGGGGCAAGGTAGACATAGCGGCAGGTTGCGTTGTAGGGCCTCTCGTACCAGCTCGAGAGACCGCAGGTCCTAATGTATTCCATGATCTCGGCGTTTCTCTCAATGTTCGGGTGGGCACCCCGTAACTCCATCAGGGGATCTCCCCCCGGCGCGGGAGGGAGCGTCTGGGTGGGCTCGGCTGCCGTCGCCCCTCTCTCGTCGCTCTCCGTCCGGATCACCGTGAAACTCCCATCCGGGTTGAACGATACCTGCCCGGAAGAGTCTATGTCATGCATAGGCAGGTCTGATGAGTTGTAAAAGATGATATTTGGATACATTTTTTTCAGGGTTTCCCTTGACGGCGGCGTCACCTCAACCTGAGGCTCGTACCTGCTAAATTGAGATAGGTCTCGCATTCCGGCCCAGTTGGGGCTCCCGTTCACAACTCCCATATCCTGGAGATCAGAATCGTTGAGGGACGGCGTATCCCATCCTTCAGCCGTAACCGGCACAATGAAAACACATGCCGCGAGCAACAAGGCAAGCACTATCAGAGAATACTCATGTTTCATGGTCAGTACTCCTGAATCGTCATACTCCTGAAGCAAAGCAGGCAGGTACGTATGACACAGAGTTATGTCTGTTGTCTCCGTGCAGGGGATTTAAAGATTCCAATCCATTTTTGAGCCTCTGCAGGATGCCGCATCAGGTACACGCTCCACCAGTTAGCCCATCGTCGCTAAATAGTTTACGTGGTGTTCATCTAATCGTCTTCTAACGATTAGACGATTTACACAGAAGATTTAAGGTGTCTCTTCCAAAACTTCTGGATTATATTGCATGTGATATCCTGATTCCGGCGCTGCTCGCCCACGATCATTGTAGTGGCGTTTCACCTCCGGATGACGGCCGGATAGGTATAACCATTCACAAAAGCGGAGGGTTGGAACCCGGAACATGGACGTTTCTCGTCCATGGTGAGAGTGTTCGCGGAACCGAGGACTACACCTTCGAATGGTGCTGATGGATTTCACTACCGGTCAGTCTTCAGGGGCGCAGAGGTATTGAAGAGATGAAGTACTGGACCCTCGTAGCGTTCGTCATTGCGGGATGCTTCTTCCTGGTCTATCCTGCGGCGGCTCCGGGGGGCTACACGGTTTCGCCGCTGGGTGACCCTCCGCCGGAAGGCGGCAATGATTTCACCGAGATATCGTTCTGGGAGTTGCCGCCCCGCATGATGCTCGTCGAGATGCTTCTCTTCATCTCTCCCGCGCTTCTCTTCCCTGCTGAACTCCTTTACTCCTTCACTGTAGTGACTTTTCTCGGCTACCGGCGCATCTCGCGGAGGAACGCCCTTGACCATGACTCCAGGAAACGGTTGTATGAGTGTATCGGCCAAAACCCGGGCATCTCGCTTGGAGCGCTGATCCATGCCTCCGGGGTTGCGAGGGGGGCGGCTCAATACCATCTTTGCCGCCTCAAATCGATGGGCATGATCGTCGCGGTCCGCCAGGGCGGCCAGGTGGGCTATTTCAAAACCGGCGAAGGCTCCGGCGCGGTCGGCCGGAGTGTTCATCTTCACCTGCAAAACGATACAACGCGACAGATTCTCTCCCTGCTCCTGGCGGTTCATCGCCCCTCGCAGCAGGATCTTGCCGTGGCCGTCGGCATCTCAGCCCCATCGATTTTCTGGCACATGAGACGTCTCATAGCCGACGAGATCGTCGAACCCTACCGAGAAGGGAAGACGATGAGGTATCATCTCACGCCTGAGGCACTGGGACTCCTCAGGGAGGAGGCCGGCCATGACGGTGCAGATGACAGGACACCAAGAGATGGCGAAGAAGGAGTTACCGTATGAAACGCTAGAAAAGAACCATATTGTCATCAGGGAAGATCCAGAGGATGGCGGGTACGTTGTGAGTTGTCCTGCAATTCCCGGATGTCCCTCGCAGGGTGAAACTTCTTGAAGAGGCCCTCGAGAACATTAAAGATACTATCTCTGGATGCATTGAGGTGCTGAACGAACGAGTGACGCAGCGTCCTGGCGAGCGGCTGACCGACGTGGCATTATAATGTATGGGGAAGCTGCCGATTATGTCCGGGAGAGAAGCGGTCAAGGCCTCCTCAGAGGTAGGATGGCGAGTCGCACGTCAGACCGGGAGCCACGTCATTATGCTCAACCACTCTTCTCCGGCACTCCTCTCATCCCGGATCGCCGATGCGGGCATGACCGTCGATGGATTTCTCGCGCTCATCTAATATCCCCACGCACCCCGGTTGTTCCTCCGCGACGGGGATGTGGAGTATTAGATGCACGTGAGCATCCCGGGAGTGAGCGTCCCCTCACCCACAAGAGGGTAGTCACTGTGGGAGAGACCCTGGAAAAAGAGCGCACCCAACCAGAGGTACTGATGCGCCGACCGGGACTCGAACCCGGGTTTAGGCGTTGGCAACGCCTAGTGATAACCACTACACTATCGGCGCACGCTTGTGCTTTGCACTGTGTGCCTTACAACATGGGATTTCCTGAATATTAAGCCTATCGAATCACGGCCTGGATCAGGCGGTGCCGTCCCTGCTGGTTCGGCATCCCGGGGCGCTCTCCCGCGGTTGATCGCCGCATCTCCGCGCAGGCAGACCGGCAACCTACCGCCGCCCCCGCCAACGAAGCGCACTCCTGATGTTTCTGTCCGCAAGTATCCATAACCCCGGTGTCAGGACTAGGATGAAGATGAGCATGGCATAGGCGACCACGTCGGTGGAGAAGAGCAGGAAGTTGAAGATACCGTGCAGCACCATGGCGAGAACGAGCCCCCGGAGGACGACCCCTTTGCGCTGTTCGGCGGCCATGAACCTGGCCCGGCCGAGGGCGTAACCCCAGACGCTGGAGAAGAGCGCGTGCCCGGGGACCGAGAAGATGGCCCGGACGATGATCGTGCCGATGGCAAGCGACGGCGACGTCATGTATGCCGCAAAGACGTAGAGGACGTTCTCGAGGGATGCAAGCCCGAGGGCGGCGGAAGCGGCGTAGACGATGCCATCCATCGGTTCATCGAACTCGACATTCCGGTAAGCGAACCGGCGCACAACCCAGAACTTCCCGTACTCCTCGACGACGGGCGCGACGATGACCCCCTTGACCAGCTGGGATACGATGAAGAGGCCGAAGAGCCCCTCGATAAAGGCCACAGGAAACGTGACGAGGACGCCGAGGAGGAAGATCTTTATGACCAGAGCCGCCGGCTCGGGCTCAAATTTGTCTCGGTGGTAGAAGTACCACGCCCAGAAGACCCCCGGCCCCAGCGCCAGGGCAAGGATCACCATCGGCTCGACGTCGACCATGACGTCCAGAGTTCTGGTCTCGATGGTGGAAGAGGTTTTCTCTTCCGGGTTGCTTCGGGTATGCATACCGTATTCCCGGAAACGCGCGTGAGGCTGCGCCTCATGGCGGTTTCATGCCAGGGACTGCAGGCACCAGAAACGCGTACCTGTGACTCACCGGCGGACAGAAAAGGCCCGGGACTGGTGACAGGCGGTCTCCGTCCGAAAAAAAGGGTTACTCCGGGAGGAGCCGGTACTCAGGGAGAAGCCCTTCCAGCACCAGCAAAGCGTAGTACCGGAAGAACGTGATGAACGGCACCGCAATCAGGAGCGCGACCGGGATAGCGATGATAAGGTAGGGGATGAGGGATGAGATGATCGATATATCGTTCCCGGCCTGGAATGGGCCCGGAAGCATGGTCCCTATGAGGACGAACGGTATTGCGATGACCACCAGCGTGAGGATGACCAGGACCGCCAGCACGATCCCGACGATGAAGCCCAGCACGAGCCTGGTGACGATGTAGATGGCAATCTGTCGTGAGTCGGCCGAGGTCATCCTGATCAGCCGCCGCCAGCCCCTGATAACACCGCAGTCCTCACAGATCATGATCGGGACGACGAAGTCGGTGGTCAGGAGGAGGACGATCCTGAAGAGGAGGGCTACGACCAGCATGACCGGAATGAACACGTAGAACGGGAACGATGGGACGCCGCCGCGACCTGCCCCGATGAGCGCGAAGAGAAACGCCGTAGCGGTGAGGACCGGAAGCAGCGCGAGGGCGCCCTGAAGGAGGAGGAGCCTTGCTCCTTTGCCGACACGCTCCCCAAATGAGCGCCTTATCCGGACATCCCCCGTCACGAGCATATCGACGAAGACAAACTGCATCGTCGCGCCGGCGAGCAGCCAGAGAAGGGCGATCACCAGTACGAAGGCGGCGATCGAGGACGCCATGACAGACATGGTTGATCCGAGTACAAGAGAACCTGCAGCATATGGGAGATTGGAGTTACCCAGTGAATCGATGCCGCATCCCACAAAGAGCGCGACGACGGCCAGGCGGAGCCAGACGCCCCACCTCACCGGCCAGAGCAGCGATTTCGCGTGGTCAAAGGCGCTATCCAGTCTGCTAAGGGCATACGTCTCTTCAGACATACTATAATGAAGAAAAGGATCCTGCTGCCTTAAAGCCTTCTTTTTGCGGGCTGGCTCCCATCTCCATCCTTCCGGACAAACCCCCGCCGGTCTCTGGCGAAACCGGTTTTTCAACATCGTATTGCGAGCCCGTTCACCGCCCCACGGAATGAATAACCCTCTCCCATGCTCGACCTGGCGGTCAGGAGGGTACCTACCTTCGGCATCCTGAAGGGGCCGCGCACTTTTGCGCGCAGGATGTCTCCGGTGCCAGCGGATCGACGGCCGTGCCGACCGGTGCTCCTGGTCTCAACACCGAAAGGCCCCTTCTCTTCCACGGGCCCGCCTGCGAAGAGTTTCAGGTCCGGCCGAAAGCTGGACGTCCGCGGCGCAGGAGTGCCGGGGAGAAGTATTTCCGTCCGAAAAAAGGGTTACTCCGGGAGGAGCCGGTACTCAGGGAGAAGCCCTTCCAGCACCAGCAGAGCGTAGTATCGGAAGAACGTGATGAACGGCACTGCGATCAGGAGCGCGACCGGGATAGCGATGATAAGATAGGGAATGACGAGGGCGAGGAGCAGCACGATGTTCTCCTGGAGCGCGGCGAGGAGCACGATCCCGACGAGGATAAAGGGTATCGCGATGACCACCAGCGCGAGGATGACCAGGATCGCCTGCGCGATCGCGGCAACAAGCCCCAGCACGAACCTGACGATGACGTAGACGACGGTCTGCCAGAAACGCGAGGCGATCATGCCGATGAGCCGCCGCCAGCCCGCGATGATACCGCAGTCCTCACGGATCATGATCGGGACGACGAAGTCGGTGGTCAGGAGGAAGACGAGCCCGAAGAGGAGGGCTGCGACCAGGATGACCGGTATAAGCGCAATAATCAGGAGCGACGTGGCAGCGCCGGGGCCGGCCCCCCCAAACCCGATGAGCATGAAGACGAACGCCGCAACGGCGAGGATCATAACCGCGATGAGGGCGATCTCGAAGAGGAAGAGCCTTGCTCCTTTACCAAGCCGCTCCCTGAAGAAGCGCCTGATGTGGATATCCTCGGTCGCGAGCATATCGACGAAGACAAACTGCATCGTAGCGCCGATCAGCGTCCAGAGAAGGGCGATCCCCAGTACGACGGCGATGATCCCCAGTATGACCATCGGCGCGACGCCAGAGAAGGACCCGGCCGTGCCGGCCGCAAAATCACTCCCATCAAATTGATACTGGAAGATGTCCGGCATACTGATGCCGCCGCCCAGAAAGAGCGCGACGACGGCCAGGCGGAGCCAGACGCCCCACCTCACCGGCCAGAGCAGGCTTTTCGTGCGATGGAACGCACCTTCCAGCCTGCTGAATGCATATGTCTCTTCAGCCATGGTTCTCTCAGAGAGAAGGATCTAATCGCTGTTAAAACCTCCTTTTTGGGAGCCGGATTTCGCAACCCGGCTCACAGAGATATGCCTGCCCTTCCATGGGGAAACGGGCTTTTCAACAGTTTAATGTAGTCTGTTCACCACACTATAGAACGAATGATCCCTCTCATGCTTGACCTGGCGGGCAGGAGGGTGCTTATCTTTGGGGGAGGCGACGTCGGTGCCCGGAAGGCTGCGTACTTTGAGCATGAGGCAGAGGTGACCGTGATCAGCCGTTCTTTCTCTCCGGCTCTCGACGATCTCGCGATCAGGCGGCAGAAGGCCGACCTCTCGACCCTCGCGGACGAGGAACTTCGGACCCTCCTGCAGGATGCCTTTCTCGTGGTAGCGGCGACATCGGACCCCGGACTCAACGACCGTATCGGGAGAATATGCGCTGAGAGGGGTATCCTCTTTAACAACGCCGCCGGAGAACCCGGCGACGTCACCATCCCTTCGGTCGTCCGGGGCCGCAACTACCTGGTCGCGATCAGCACCCATGGAAAGAGTCCTGCCGTATCGCGGTATCTCCGCATGCGGATCGAAGCGGAGTATGCAGATCTTGACCTGATGATCGAACTGCAGGATGAGGTGCGCTCGATGCTCAAGGAGAGCGAACCGGTGCAGGCAAAGCGGTCTCATGCCCTCTGGAGCATACTCCGGGACGAAGAGATCTGGAGGACGCTTGCCTCCGACTATGATCGGGCACGCACTCTGGCGATGGAGAGGTACCTGCATGCCTGAACCGTTCACAACCCCGCTGGCGCTTGCGGGTCTGAGCCACCATATCGCAGATATCGCCACGCTTGAGGCGTTCCGGTTCCCTGACGAGGTGGCGTTCCTCCATGAGGCCCGGGAGCGGTTCAAGGGCGTGCTCCTGCTCCAGACCTGCAACCGCGTCGAGGTCCTGGTGGAAGGCGATGCCCGGAGCCTTGAAGCGTTCCTGCAGGAGCAGGGCCGGAAGGACTTTATGGTCATCGGGGGCGCGGACGTGCCCCGCCACCTCCTGGAACTTGCCGCAGGCATCGACTCCCTGATCGTCGGTGAAGACCAGATCCTCGGGCAGCTTAAGCAGGCGCTCGCAACAACGGAGGAGGCAGGAACCTGCAGCGGCGCCATCAAACTCTGCATCAACAAGGCGGTGCATGTGGGGGTCAGGATCCGGCGCCAGACGCAGATCAACCGGGGAGCGGTCTCTGTCGGTTCCGCGGCCGTGACGCTTGCGGAAAGACTCCTCGGCACTTTACGTGACCGGCACATCCTGGTCATCGGGAGTGGGGAGATGGGACTGCTGGTGACCCAGGCGCTTGCCGCCAAAGGCCTGACCGCCATCTACGTCGCGAACAGGACCTATGAACGCGCGGTGGTGCTTGCGGACAAAATCGGTGGGCGGGCGGTCAACTTCAAGGACCTCTACCGCTACATCGCTCTCTCCGACGTCGTCATCTCCTGCACCGCCGCGCCACATCCGGTCATCCGCACGGAGGAGGTCAGGGGAGTAATGGAGAAGCGCCTCTGGCCGCTCGACCCGCATCCCCGCCACCTGGTCCTCATCGATATCGCCCAGCCCCGCGACATCGAGGATGAGGTGCGGTCCATCGAGGGCGTGCACCTCTTCACCATCGACGACCTCCGGAGCGTCAATGACGCCGCCATGGATTCCCGGAGGAGCGAGGCTGACCGGGCCAGGGGGATCATCGACGAGGAGCTCGACCACTTCATCAGGCTTCTCCGGCGGACGGCGGCCGACGAGACGCTCGCCCTCCTCTACACCTGGGCTGAGTCGATCAGGGCGCGTGAACGCGACCGAGCGCTCGCCCGTCTGGGGGAGGAGGATACCCGCACGGCAGCGATCATCGACGATCTCTCGCGGGTGCTCACGAAGAAACTCCTCTCAGACGTGACCACATCCATCCGCTCAAGCGCGGAGTGCGGTGATATGGAGAGGGCAGAAACCCTTGTTCGGGCGATTACCCGGGGAGAATTATGTTTCCACAACGACGAATGAGGCGGATACGGCGGCGGATAATCCAGCCGCTCCTCCGCGAGACAGAACTTCGGAAGACCGACCTCGTTATGCCGGTCTTCGTAGACGAATCGATCAGCACACCACTACCCATACCATCGATGCCGGGGCAGTTCCGGCACCCGGTGGACGGGGTCGCCGACTACTGCCAGCGTCTCTGGGACGCCGGTATCAGGGCGGTGATCCTCTTTGGGGTCCCGGCCAAAAAAGACAGCGAGGCGACCGAAGCCTACGCGGCGGACGGTGTCGTCCAGCGGGCCGTCCGGATCATCAAGGAGCGATTGGGGCAGATGGCGGTCGCTACCGACGTCTGCGCCTGCGAATACACCGACCACGGCCACTGCGGCATCATCGGCGAGACCGCCGACGGCCCTGACCTCCAGAACGACCCTTCGCTTGCGCTGATGGCCCGGATCGCCGTCTCCCACGCAGAGAGCGGCGCCGATATCGTCGCACCGTCGTGCATGCTCGACGGGATGGTGCAGGCGATCCGGGGGGCACTGGACGCTGCCGGATACCAGGACGTCCTCGTTATGTCCTACTCCTCAAAGTTTGCGAGCGCTCTCTACGGGCCGTTCCGTGACGCGGCAGACTCGGGATTTTCGTTCGGCGACCGGACGACCTACCAGATCAACCCGGGGAACGCACGTGAGGCGGTTATGGAGTCGGAACTGGATGCAGCCGAAGGGGCAGATATCCTGATGGTCAAGCCGGCCGGGATATACCTTGATATCCTTGCATCAGTGACGGAGTTCGGGCTGCCGGTGGCGGCCTACCAGGTCAGCGGGGAGTATGCGATGATCAAGGCGGCCGGAGAGCGGGGCTGGCTGGACGAGCGGGCCGTCGCCCTCGAGAGCCTCACCGCCATCAAGCGCGCCGGGGCCGACCTGGTCATCACGTATTTCGCCGAAGAGGCTGCGAGGTGGCTCGATGAAGAGCAGTGACCTCTTCGCACGCGCAAAGACCCTGATGCCGGGCGGTGTCAGCAGTCCGGTCAGGGCCATCAAGCCCTACCCGTTCTATGTGGAGCGGGCGGCGGGCTCGCACCTTACGACCGTCGACGGGGCCGATCTCATCGACTGCTGCCTCGGCTACGGCCCCCTCATCCTCGGCCATGCTCACCCGGTGGTCAGGGAGGCGATCGAACGGCAGCTCGAGAAGGGCTGGCTTTACGGCACGCCCTCGCCCCTTGAGATCGACCTTGCTGAGATCATCACCGGCGACCACCCGGGAATCGATATGGTCAGGTTCGTCTCGTCGGGTTCTGAGGCGACGATGGCTGCGATCAGGCTCGCCCGGGGCTACACCGGGAAGCAGGATATCATCAAGGTCGAGGGCGGGTTCCACGGCGCTCACGATGCGGTCCTCGTGAAGGCCGGATCGGGGGCGACCACCCTTGGGGTGCCCGACTCCGCAGGCGTCGTCGCTGACCTTGTGGCGCACACGCGGCAGGTCCCGTACAACGACCCCGAGGCGCTGGAGAAACTCCTCTCCGGGAACGATGACGTCGCCGCGTTCATCCTTGAGCCGATCATGGGGAACGTCGGGCCGGTGCTCCCCGACGACGGCTACCTCGCCGACGTGCGGGAGATCACCGCCGCCCACGACGTCCTCCTCATCCTCGATGAAGTGATCACCGGCTACCGGGTCGGTATCGGCGGCGCTGAGGTGCTCTACGGGGTGAAGCCTGATATCGCCACCTTCGGCAAGATCATCGGCGGCGGTCTCCCCATCGGGGCTTTCGGCGGGCGGCGCGATATCATGGAACTGGTCGCTCCCTCAGGGCCGGTCTACCAGGCCGGGACGTTCAGCGGCAACCCGGCAAGCCTCGCGGCGGGATCTGCGGCTCTCCGCTACCTCCACGACCACCCTGAGATCTATCGAAGGCTTGACGACGCCACGCGGGCGATCGAGGAGGTCGCCGTCGATGCGCACCAGGGCTCGTTCGTCAGGATAGGATCGGTCTTCAAGCACTTCTTCAGGGACTCGGCCCCACGGAACTACCGGGAGGTCAAGGAGTGCGACACCGAGGCGTTTTCGCGGTTCTGGAAGGCGATGCTTGATGCAGGAATCTTCCTCCCACCGTCGCAGTTCGAGACGAACTTCCTCTCTGCTGCGCACACACAAGCGGATATCGAACAGATAGCGGATGCATACGGGTCATGTCTCTTCGCATAGGCACACGGGGGAGCGCTCTTGCGCTTGTCCAGACTGAGAATGTGGTCGGCATGCTCGCCGACCGTGGTATCGAGGCAGAGATCATCACGATCACGACTGCGGGCGACACTGCGACGCACGTCCCGCTCCATGCCATCGGGGGGCAGGGGGTCTTTGTCAGGGCGCTTGACGATGCGATCCTCAGGGGCGAGATCGATGCCGCGGTGCATAGCATGAAGGATATCCCGGCAGCCCGCCCGGCCGGGCTTGCCTGCTGCGCGGTGCTCGAGCGGGACTCTCCCGCTGACTTCCTTGCGCACGAATGCCCCCTCGATGCGGTCCGCGTCATCGGGTCGTCGAGCACCAGGCGCCGCGCCCAGGTCCTCCGCGACGACCCGACGCTTGAGGTGAAGCAACTGCGGGGGAACGTCGATACCAGGATCAGGAAACTCCACGAGGGGCAGTACGACGCCATCATGCTTGCCGAGGCCGGTCTCGAGCGCCTCGGGCTCCGGCTGCCCGGGGAGGCTCTCCCTACAGACCGGTTCGTCCCATCGCCGAACCAGGGGACCGTCGCGGTCGTCTGCCGGGACGACCCGGAGATCACCGGTCCCCTCGCGGCGCTCGACCATGCGCCAACCCGTCTCGACGTGGCGATCGAGCGTGCCGTCATGGAGGAGGTCGGCGGCGGGTGCTTCACCCCGCAGGGGATCTACTGCCGGAACGGGAACCTGATCGCCGAGGTGCTCGCGCTCGACGGGTCCCGGTGGGAGCGGATCGAGCGGCACGTCGCGACGCCCGAAGAGGCCCGGGAGTGCGGGCGGGCCCTGCGCGAGAAGGCGGGAGACCTGATCAGGGAAGCGCGGGCGGCGCTGGGGTTGAAATCATGACTGGAAAAGCGTATCTTGTAGGGTCGGGCCCGGGCGGGCTCGGCCTCCTGACGATGAGGGCGCGTGAGGTGATCGACGGGGCGGACGTGGTCCTCTACGACCAGCTCCCGGGGGAGGAGGTCCTCTCAACGCTCCCGGAAGGTGCTGAACTGATCGACTGCGGGAAGTACGGCGGCAATCACACGCTGGAGCAGCACGAGATCGAGGCGTTGATGGTCGAGCGTGTGAGGGAGGGGAAGACGGTCGTGCGCCTGAAAGGGGGCGACCCCTTCCTCTTCGGCCGCGGCGGGGAGGAGATCGAGGTGCTCCGGGAGCACGGCATCCAGGTTGAGGTGGTGCCGGGCGTCACAAGCGCCATCGCCGTCCCCGAGATGGTCGGCATCCCGGTCACCCACCGGCGGTATGCATCGCAGGTGACCTTCATCACCGGCCACGAGGATCCAACAAAGCCCGAGTCGGCCCTCGACTGGGAGGTCCTCGCACGCCTGAAGGGGACCCTTGTGGTCCTGATGGGGGTGAAGAACCTCCCGGCAATTGCAGCGGCGCTCACCGAACACGGGAAAGACCCCCAGACCCCGGTAGCGATCATCGAGCGGGGACTCCGGCCCGACCAGCGCGTGACGGTCGGGACTCTCGCCGACATCGCCGGGAAAGCCCGTGCTGTCGGCGTCCGGCCCCCGGCGGTGATCGTCATCGGGGGCGTCGTGAATCTCTACGACGAGGGCTCGGTCCCGGGAGGCACTAGAGCCTCACGCGAAGGCCGCGAAGACGCGAAGAACAAGGCTGGAGACAGGTAACCTTCGCGCCTTCGCGTGATTTTTCAGTACTGGGGGTGATCGAGCCTCACGCGTTGCCCGCGAAGGTCGCGAAGAACAAGGCCTGAGACTGGTCCCCTTCGCGCTCTTCGCGTCTTCGCGTGAGTTTTCGGTACCGGGAGGCACCAGAGTCTCACGCGTTGCCCGCGAAAGACCCGTCCCGACCCACAACAGAAACACTCTTTTCCCCCGGCGCGCTTACACTTCCATGAGAATTACCATGCGGAGTGAGACGGTAAAGATCGGCTATCAGCGCGCCCCGAACCGGGCGCTGCTCAGGTCGCTCGGCGTGACCGACCGGGAGATGGGTCAGCCCTTCATCGGGATAGCAAACGCGTATAACACGGTCGTCCCCGGGCACATCCACCTCCGGTCCCTCTCGCAGAAGGTGCAGGAGGGCGTGGCGGCGGCGGGCGGGGTCGCGTTCGAGTTCGGGACCATCGGTATCTGCGACGGGATCGCCATGGGCCACGAGGGAATGCGGTATTCGCTCCCGTCACGGGAGAACATCGCCGACGCCGTCGAGTTGATGGCCGAGGCGCACCGGTTCGACGGCCTGGTCTGTGTCGGCACCTGCGACAAGATCGTCCCCGGCATGCTCATGGCGGCGGTGCGGTGCAACATCCCGACGATCGTCGTCACCGGCGGCCCGATGCTCCCAGGCTACGCAGCGGGCCGGGAACTCTCCCTGATCGACGTCTTTGAGGGCGTGGGCCGCGTCGCGGCCGGCACCATGAGCGAGGAGGAACTCGGTGAACTCGAGTGTGCGGCGATGCCCGGGTGCGGGAGCTGCCAGGGGCTCTACACCGCAAACACCATGGCATGCGTGACCGAGGCGCTGGGCCTCTCTCTTCCCGGTTGTGCGGCCATCCCTGCGGTCGACGCCGCAAAGCTCCGCATTGCCCGGGAGAGCGGGGAGCGGGCGGTCGACCTCGTCCGGGAGGGTATCCGCCCGCGGGAGATCATCACCCCGACGAGTCTTGCAAACGCCATCAGGGTGGATATGGCGCTCGGTGGGTCGACGAACACGGTGCTCCACCTGATGGCCGTCGCCCGGGAGGCAGGCGTCCCCCTCGACCTTGAGACCTTCAACACCATCGGTGAGGAGACCCCGCATATCTGCCATATGCAGCCCGGCGGCCCGCACTCGATGCTCGCCCTCTACCGGGCAGGGGGTATCCCTGCGGTCCTCGCGATGCTCAAGCGCTACCTCGACGACGCCCCGACGGTCTCGGGCCACTCAATCCTCGAGATCGCGAGAGACGCGCGGGTCGCCGACCCGGACGTGATCAGGACGGCCGACGCCCCGGTCAGCCCTGCCGGCGGCCTGAAGATTGTGCGAGGGTCGCTCGCCCCCGACGGCGCTGTCGTCAAGTGCGCCGCGGTCCCGGAGCAGATGTGGCGGCACCAGGGCCCGGCCCGGGTCTTTGACGGCGAAGCGGCAGCGATGGAGGCGATCCTCCACCGCGAGATCATGGAGGGCGACGTTGTGGTGATCCGCTACGAGGGGCCGCGGGGAGGGCCGGGGATGCCTGAGATGCTCTCACCGACGTCCGCTCTGATGGGGCTTGGCTACGCCCGGGTCGCTCTGGTGACCGACGGCCGCTTCTCGGGCGGCACCCGGGGACCGTGCATCGGGCACGTCGCCCCGGAGGCCGCAGTCGGCGGGCCGATCGCCCTCGTGGAGGACGGCGATGAGATCGTGATCGACCTCTACGCAAAACGCCTCGACCTCTCGGTCGATCCAGAGACCCTGGAGGATCGGCAGCGGGCCTGGAAGCCGCCGGTGCGCCGGCTCGCGGGCGTGCTCGCCCGGTACGCCCGGACCGTCGAGCAGGCGAACCTCGGCGCCGTCCAGAGGTAATCACTCATCCCCCACCCATGAGGTGGGGAGCGAACCGTGTCCCTTCGTGGTGGGGGCCGGCCCCCTCCCCCAGGGATTAGCCACTACGGTCGGGGCACCAATCTCTATTGGTTCAGCCAGGGCAACACCCCATGAGTTTTCCCGGAAGAGGGGTGGTTCGAGAGAGTCTGCTCCCCCTCTTTGGAGGGAGCGCATACCCCTCGCCGGCGCCGTGGTCAGGCCTTCAATCACTTTCGGTTAACAAAAGTTATTTGTTAACTGCACTGGCCTCTCCATCGTGGTGCGTTCAGCCCCCCTAAACCTCCGATCCATGCACTGATGCACAGGGATGTTCCGGCGTGTCAAGCCCCCTTCCTGGCAGAAACGCCGTCGATTTGCGCCCTGTTCATGCCCCCTCCCTCACCCTGCAAAATCCAGCTGTATGTATTTTTAAACCCTGGGGCGCAAACCCACTCTCCAGGCGCACCCGTCTTGGCGGTCGCCTGTATTATCATCAAATGGAGTATGAGAGATGATAGAGAAGTTTCTCGAGGGAAACGAACGATTCAGGGAAGAAGACTTTGGGAAGAACCCTGATCATTACAATGCCCTGGCATCAAGCCAGCACCCGGTGGTCCTCTGGATCGGGTGCTCAGACTCAAGAGTAGATCCCGAACGCATCACCGGTGCGCAGGCCGGCGAGATTTTTGTGCAGCGAAACATCGGCAACATCGTCCCGGTCCATGACTGGAACTTCGCGACTGTGCTTGAGTACGCGCTCAACCATCTCCAGGTCGGTGACATCGTCATCTGCGGGCACTCGGACTGCGGCGCCATAAAGGGACTCGATCACGAGAGTGACGACGCATACGTCCCGCTCTGGCTGAACAACGCGATGGAGGCGAAACGCCGTGTCGAGACCAGGATCCAGGTGCCAAAGACCCCGGAAGAAGAAGACCTCCGCCGGCGGCTCATCGAGATCGAGAACGTCGGCCTGCAGCTTGAGCACCTCCGCACCTACCCGCCGGTCAGGGCTGCGGAAAAAGAGGGACGGGTCCGGCTTCACGGCCTGTACTTCGACCTTGCGACCGGAGAGTTGAAGAAGATATTCTAGGACTCCTCAAGGGCATACTCAATCTCCTCTTTTATCAGGCCGAGCGAGACCCTCCCGATCGACGTGAGCCGCCCGTTGACAAGAACGATCGGGATAGGCGGGTGGCGCTCCTCGATGAGCTCCCTGACGTATTCGGGCATCTCCTCGTCGATCAGTGTCATCTTCACCTCAATTTTATCCCCGTACTCAGCGAGGAGTTCGTCGCGCAGGGCGCCGATGGCATCCATCAGGCGGTTTGAGGGATAACAGGTCTCAAGCCCGCAGGATCTTGTCTCATCGCAGGGGAACGGGCCGCAATCCGACTCCGCGAGCCCGAAAATCTCAACAGTCACTTCTGCCATGCATCATCGGTGGGGGATTCGAGGATATTATCCTTCGGCCCCAGGCCCAAGCAGCGCACGCAGCGCCGACCTGATCTCATCCTCAACCCCCTCGATCTTTCTGATATCCCGGGCCCGGTCAAGGTTGCCGACCAGCACCGATCCTGTGGGCCGGATGCCAAGGTTCTCCATAAACGCGTTGACCACGGGTGTTACGCAGGCAAACGGCTCTCTCCCCCGTCGTCCCGCGACAGCGATGAGCAGGCCCCGGGCGCGGACCTCCTTTCCCAGGATCTTCTCCCGGGCGTGGAGCCACTGGCACCGGTCCATCACCGCCTTCAGGCCGGCCGGGACGGTGCTGGTGTAGACCGGCGTGCAGACGACGACGATGGACGCGGATTCGAGAGCCCGGATGATCCAGGGCATATCATCATCTATTGGGCAGTAACCGTAGTTGTAACAGGTATAGCAGCCGATGCACGGCCTGATATTCATCTCCTGCAGAAAGAAGACGCGGGAAGAGAGGCCGGCCCGGTCAGCCTCGTCATCGCACCATGACGCGGCCCGGGCGGAGTTCCCGAACCTTCGTGGGCTCCCCTGCAGGATGACGACATCGTAGGTCCCCCTGCCCGGGAGCGGGCGGGTAAAAACCCTTGGGCGGGTGTAGGTCTTCGGACGGGACACAACATCATGCGCGAGCCGCGCGAAGACGATCTCAGCCACCTTCCGGGTCTCAAAGAGTGAGCCGGGCGGCACCTCGTAGGAGTTGATGGCGTAGGTGTAGACCGGCTCGGTGCCGTAGAGGACCTCGACGGTATACCTGACCATGCCCGGGTAGATCTTCCCAAGGTCATCGAGGATGAGCCTGACGGTAAACGTCCCTTCCGGGGTCTCAATCGTCAGGGTCTTCTCTGTCGCGCTCTCGTTCATCGCGCGTCACCTGGTGCCGTGCCAACGCCGCGTTTCGGGGCAGGATTGGCTCGCGTTTCCGGGTTCCCGGCCCGGTTTCCGGGGATGCGTTTTGATCCGGCATTACGGTTAATAAGGAATCTGTTCCACATGATATGGTAATTCATGAAGGCGGTTCTGGGTCTTGAAGACGGAACATTTGTTGTAGGGAGTGGTGTTGGCGTCGAGGGGATCTGTTCCGGTGAACTCGTCTTTTCCACGCAGATGACCGGTTATATGGAGGCGTTAACAGACCCCAGTTATGCCGGGCAGATATTGATGTTTACGTATCCTCTTATCGGGAATTATGGCGTAGATCATCAGAATTTTGAGAGTTCAGGGGTCCGCGCACGGGCTCTGGTCGCGCGCGAGATCTCTCGCACACCAACAACAAAACCCTCGGTTGCAGAATATTTTGAAGAGAACGGTCTTTTGGGTATATCGGACGTCGATACCCGCAACCTGACGATAAAGACCCGGACGGTCGGCACGCTCCGGGCATCTCTCATCGTCGGTAGCGAGGACGGCGACGAAGCGGTCAGGCACGCCCGGGCCGCCCCCCCGCTCAGCGATCTCGA
>NZ_DAQR01000063.1:12492-13477 GCF_002502935.1 Methanoculleus sp. UBA413 | reverse complement strand
GACGAGGTGATGGCCGCAGAGCCCGACGCACTCTTCATCACGAACGGCCCCGGTGACCCCAGGAAGGCAGTCGACGCCATCCGGTGCGTCAGGGACCTGGCCGGGGAGGTGCCGGTCATCGGCATCTGCATGGGCATCCAGGTGATCGCCCTGGCCCTTGGCGGCGAGACGTACAAGATGAAGTTTGGCCATCGGGGAACAAATCAGCCGGTCCGCTACCGGGATGGGAGCATCGCCATCACCACGCAGAACCACGGTTTTGCGGTGGACGAAGAGACCCTGCCGGAGGGGTGCGTAGTCTCGTACCGGAACGTGAACGACGGCACGGTGGAGGGCTTCGAGGTGCCGGACCTCAACATAACATGCGTCCAGTTCCACCCGGAGGCGCACGGCGGGCCCCGGGACACGGAGATGCACTTCTTTGACCGCGTCTACAGGGGGATCCCATAATGCCGAAGAGACCGGATATCAGAAAAGTCCTCATCATCGGCTCCGGCCCCATCCAGATCGGGCAGGCGGCTGAGTTCGACTTCTCGGGGTCGCAGGCCTGCCGGGCGCTCCGGGAAGAGGGGGTCGAGGTCGTCCTCGTGAACTCCAACCCCGCGACGATCCAGACCGACCCTGATATGGCGGATGCCATCTACATCGAGCCCCTGAAGGCCGATGTCATAGCAGAGATCATCAAAAAGGAGAAGCCGGACGGGATCCTGAGCGGCATGGGCGGCCAGACCGGCCTGAACATGACGGCCGAGCTCGCGGAGATGGGCGCGCTTGCGGGCGTCGAGATCCTCGGGACGCCGCTTGAGGCGATCTACCGGGGAGAAGACCGCGAGCAGTTCCGCGACCTGATGAACGCCATCGGTGAGCCCGTCCCCCGGAGCATGATCCTCGGGAACACAAAGCAGATCGACGAGGCTATCCGGGAGGTTGGTCTCCCGGCGATCATCAGGCCGGCGTATACCCTGGGCGGTTCAGGGGGCGGTGT
>NZ_DAQR01000063.1:0-12265 GCF_002502935.1 Methanoculleus sp. UBA413 | reverse complement strand
CAGGTGCTGGTGGAAGAGAGTGTCGCCGGGTGGAAGGAGATCGAGTTTGAGGTGATGCGGGACTCAGGCGATACCTGCATCATCGTCTGCGGCATGGAGAACGTCGACCCGATGGGCGTCCATACCGGGGAGAGCGTGGTCGTTGCACCCATCCTCACCCTGCGGGACGACGAGTACCAGACGCTCAGGAGTGCTGCCATCCGGATCATCAGGGCGCTTGACGTGCAGGGCGGGTGCAACATCCAGTTTGCCTACAACGACGGCGACTACCGGATCATCGAGGTGAACCCCCGGGTCTCGCGGTCTTCGGCACTCGCGTCCAAGGCGACCGGCTACCCGATCGCCCGGGTGGCGGCCAAGATCGCCATCGGGCTCAGGCTCGATGAGATCACAAACCCGGTGACCGGCGTCACCCCGGCATCGTTCGAGCCTGCCATCGACTACGTGGTGGTGAAGGTGCCGCGGTGGCCGTTTGACAAGTTCAAGTCCGCAGACCGGACGCTCACCACGGCGATGAAGAGCACCGGCGAGGTGATGGCGATCGGGCGGACGGTCGAGGAGGCGTTCAAGAAAGCGCTCCGGTCGCTTGATACCGACATGAAACGCCACACGAACCCGAGCGAGATCAGGATGATCCTCACGGCGCCCACCGACGAGCGGTTCGGGTGCCTCTTTGACGCCTTCCGGGCAGGGTTCACGGTCGACGAGGTCGCCGACCTCACCTCCATCACGCCGTTCTTCCTTGAGAAGATCAAGAACATCGTGGACCTCGAAGGGAGACTCCTGACCGCATCCGCGCCCGGGGATATCAGGGCTGCCAGGCGCTACGGATTCTCGGGCGAGGAGCTGCAGGCGCTGACCGGGAAGACCGCCGATGAGATCGAGGCGCTCTCGGGAACGCCGACCTACAAGATGGTGGATACCTGCGCCGCCGAGTTCCCTGCCACCACGCCCTACTTCTACTCGACCTGGGAGGATGGATGTGAACTGACCCGGGACGGCGCGAAGAAGGTGCTGATCCTCGGCTCCGGGCCGATCCGGATCGGCCAGGGGATCGAGTTCGATTACTGCACCGTCCACGCGGTGATGGCGCTCCGCGAGGAGGAGGGGATCGAGGTCCATATCGTCAACAATAACCCCGAGACCGTCTCGACCGATGCCGACACCTCGGATCGGCTCTTCTTTGAGCCGATGCAGCTTGAGGATGTCATGAACATCCTCAAGAAGGACGATTACTACGGGGTTATGGTCCAGTTCGGTGGCCAGAACTCGGTGAACCTGGCTATGCCGCTGGAAGCCGAGATCAAACGGCTTGGTCTCTCAACAAAGATCCTCGGCACGTCCCCCGACGCCATGGATGTCGCTGAAGACCGTGACCGGTTCAGCCGGCTCCTTTCCCGACTCGGTATCCCGAGTCCGGCGAACAGTTCGGCCTACTCGGAGGAGGAGGCGCGGGAGAAGGCGAGGGCAATCGGCTACCCGGTGCTGGTCAGGCCGTCCTACGTCCTCGGCGGGCGGGCGATGGAGATCGTGCACGACGGGGCCGAACTTGAGAGTTACATCAAAGAGGCTGTCCGGGTGAGCAGGAAGCACCCGGTCCTGATCGACTCGTTCCTCAGGGGCGCCGTTGAGATTGACGTCGATGCGGTCTCTGACGGAACCGATGTCCTGATCGGCGGCATCATGGAGCATATCGAGTGGGCGGGGGTCCACTCCGGCGACTCGGCCTGCGTCATACCGCCGCAGTCCCTCACGCCCTCGGTGATTGCGCGGGTGCGCGACTACACGAAGAAGATCGCCCTCGGTCTCGGGGTCGTCGGTCTGATCAACATCCAGTATGCTGTCCAGGACGATGTGGTCTACGTGCTCGAGGCGAACCCGCGTGCGAGCCGGACCGTGCCGTTCGTCTCAAAGGCGACGGGCATTGCGCTCGCAAAGATCGCGGCGAAGGTGATGGTGGGCCGGAAGATTGCCGATATGGATATCGCCGAGCCCGAGATCGGGCACGTGGCGGTGAAGGAGGTGCTCCTGCCCTTCAACAAACTCCCGGGCGTGGACACCGTGCTCGGGCCTGAGATGAAGAGCACCGGCGAGGTGATGGGGATCGACTACGACTTCGGCCGTGCCTACTACAAGGCCTGCACCGCCGCAGACAACACCCTGCCGACGGAAGGAAACGTCTTCATATCGGTGACTGACGAGCAGAAGGAAGAACTCCTGCCGATTGCGCGCAAGCTCCGGGAACTTGGGCTCTCGCTCTACGGCACGAGCGGGACGGTCGAGTTTCTCACCCAGAACGGCGTCGAGACAAACCTGGTGCGCAAGGTCCAGGAAGGGTCCCCGAACGTCATCGATATCATGCGCTCCGGTGGGATCCGGCTTATCATCAACACCCCGGCGGACAAGGCGTCCCGGCAGGACCATATCCGGATTATGCGGGCCGCCGTCGATTACGGCATTCCCTACATCACCACGCTCCAGGCGGCCCGGGCTGCAGCGATGGCGATCGACGCTATCAAGCGCGAAGAGATCACGATCGAGCCGCTCCAGCACTACATCGGTGCCTGACCGATCCCTGGAACCACTCTTTTTGCCGGGCCCGGTACAGACCCGTGCTGTGCTCGGATTGAATCACCCGCCCCGGGGCTCGTGGGGGTTTCCCCCGCCTTCCGGGGGCGGAGGAGGAGTTCCGAATGCGCGGGCGGGGTGGGGGCGAGCCCCATACGCGCTAACTTTTCGCAGGGAGGTTCATGAGGATACTGCTCAGTTCCAGAGACACGGGTCGATTTAGGGTACTATTGGTCGGTCTGCAGTCATAGCCCTCCCCCCCGGAAAAGGTCGCAGTCCCGGGGCCACGCCCGGGCGGGGTGGGGGCTACGAGGAGGGATCTACGAGTCCCGCCGCCTGCGGGGAGGGGGCGAGCCCCCACCACGGTCCCCACCCCCCAAGGTGATTCCCACCACGGTCCACAGTATGAGTGAGCCGGGGGATACTCCGCGTTCACCACCCATGCTGAGGTAGGTGGGGACGATCACCAGAACCGGCACGGGGTTCAACAGAACTTGAACCTCGCCGATCGCCAACCCGGAACGCAAGTGCACCCACGTGGTAAGTTTGCGCCAATGGGGCTTGCCCCCTCCCCTGCCCCCACCTCCCCAGGGCGATTCTCACTACGGTCCACTGCCCGGGGAGCAGGTTGCGTTCATGCATGCAGCCTCTCGGTCTGCTCCATGAACGCTCCACACCCCTTCGCGTTCTCCCGCGTGATCTGCACCAGAACCCGCAAAATAAGATGAAATAGTCCACCAGGGTCCAGGTGCTCAGATCCAGCCTGATCCCGGACCCCACGGAAGCAGGGACACGCGCCCAGGATAGCGGACCATGGTGGCTAATCGCGATGGGAGAGGGGACCGGAGAGGAGCAGTTGCTGGAGGTAATGCAAGTGCGGCAAGGCTGAGATCGCCCCCACCTATTGGAGGTATGCCGATAGGGGCTTGATTTTGAGGATTTCCTAAAAATCCATCGTGGAGAGAATAGATGGTGTCTCAACAAAACCCAAAAAAAGAGTGAATTCAGTTCTCGCCGATCCACTCAGCGACCTTATCTGGATGGGCATCCACCCATGCCTTTGCGGCGTCCTGTTCTGACTCGCCGTTCTCGATGGCGAGCATCACCGACTCCATATCGGCAGGTGTCCAGTGGAACCGCTCAAGGATGCCGTAGATACCTGGTTTCTCCTCAGCAAGCCCCTTCCGGGCGAGCGTGCCGATATACTCTTCGCCGCCATAGACACCTTTCGGGTCGTCGAGGTACTTGAGGTCCCAGCGGGCGAACATCCAGTGCGGGGTCCAGCCGGTCACCACGATCCACTCCTCCTTGTTGATGGCTGTTCGGAGTTCTGCGGCCATTCCAGCGCTGCTGCTGGCGACGAGTTCATATTCGAGGCCGTAATCGGTTATCACTTCTTCAGTGTTCTGCATGACCCCGGCACCAGGATCGATGCCGATGATCTCGCCGCTAAATTTGTCACTGACACTGTTGAGGTCCTCGATGGAATCGATGGTCACGTAGGTTGGGACCACAAGCCCGACCCTTGCCCCCTCAAGGTTCTTACGGACATGGTCGATATCATCGCCAAACTTCTCCCAGAAGTTGGCCTGTGTGACCGGGAGCCAGGCTGAGACCGTACAGTCGATATCTCCCTTCGCAATCCCCTGGTAGAGTGGTCCTGCATCGACGGCGACAATCTCTGCATCGTATCCGGCTTTCTCAAAGACCTGTTTGATCACGTTGGTGCTGGCTATCTCAGAATCCCAGGTGACGTAGCCGATGCTGACCTTATTCTCTGCGAGCCCGGGAGTTCCCTGTGTATCGGTGCAACCGGCGCAGAGAAGGCAGAGTGCTAGAACAAGACCTGTTAATGCGAATAATCCAATCTTTTGAGTCATAATCTCTTATCACGTTGTAGGTTTTTTTTATCGCCAGGAGACGGCTGATTGACATTCAGAGCCCGGGTGTATGGGGTTGTGGGCTCATCAAGGGTGTCCGGAACGGGAGGTCCAGACACCAGGCAGAGGTGGCAGTTGATGCCACTCCCGGCGTGTTTGCACCCCAGGGCAAAAAGGCCTGATTTTGACCGCTTCAGGATTTGAATATGATTTTATTTAGGTTTTGCCCTATCAAGACCCTGTTCCGGCCGCGGCGGGGGCGTGGACACTGTTGTCCGGTCCACGTGGTCGTCCCCAACCACCGGCGCCGGAGAAAAAGGGGATTATTCCTCCCCGAGCCAGACGTCGACCCTATCGCGGTGGGCGTCGACCCAGGCCTTTGCGGCCTCTTCTTCGGGCATACCACCCTCGATATCGGTCATGACCGAGGCGATATCCTCAGTGGTCCACTCAAACCGGGTCAGGATGCCGTAGGCCTCCGGGTCGTCATCCTTCAGGCCCTGCCGCGCGAGTGTCACGACATCCTCCGCCTCACCGTAGACGCCCTTCGGGTCGTCGAGGAACTTGAGGTCCCAGCGCCCGAACTTCCAGTGCGGCGCCCACCCGGTCACCACGACCCACTCCTCTTTGTTGATGGCTGAGCGCAGTTCTGCTGCCATGCCTGCACTGCTGCTTGCAATCAGGTTGTAATCGAGGTCGTATTCTTCGATCGCCTGCTCGGTCCGGGTCATGATCCCGGCGCCGGGGTCGATGCCAACGATCCTGCCGCCGAACCGGTCGGCAACACCGTTCATCTCGTCGATCGAGTCGATGGAGACATAGGTCGGGACGACGAGCCCGATGCGTGCTGCACCGGGGATGTTTTTGTTGACGTAATCGATCTGGTCGCCATACTGCTCCCAGTAGTGTTCATGAGTGTGGGGGAGCCATCCGGTCGTCGTAAAGTCGACATCGCCACGGGCAAGCGCCTGGAAGAGCGGGCCTGCATCGACCGCGACCAGGGTGACGTCATACCCAGCCTCTTCAAAGACCTGTTTCATCACGCTGGTGCTGGCGATGGCGCAGTCCCATGTTACGTAGCCGATGCTGATCTCGCCCTTTGCGGGTCCGGCCGGTCCCTGTGTATCGGTGCAGCCGGCGGAGAAGAGACAGAGTACCAGGACAACACCTGTCAGTGCGAGTAATCTTCCAATTTTTTGAGTCATCATAATCACGTTACACCATTTTTGGATTTTTTGATAAATTGAGCCATTTTGAAGGTGGGTTTTTGAGGATGAGCAGCCTGAAGAGCCAATGCTCACCGATCTTCCTGTTGCGGCGGCACAACGTTCTGGGTGATCCGGTCCAGGATGACTGCGATGATCACGATGGCAAGCCCGGCCTCAAACCCCATGCCAATATCCACCCGCTGGATGCCCACGAGCACCTGGTAGCCAAGCCCCCCTGCCCCGATCATGGATGCGATCACGGTCATGGAGAGGGCGAGCATGATGCACTGGTTCACTCCCGCCATGATGGTCGGGAGCGCGACCGGGAGCTGCACCTTGAAGAGTTTCTGGCGGGGCGTTGTGCCAAAGGCATCCGCGACCTCGATCAGTTCGCCGGGCACCTGCCTGATCCCGAGATTGGTCAACCGCAGCGCAGGCGGCATCGCAAAGATAACCGTCGCGATGATAGCAGGAACGCTCCCGAGGCCGAAGAAGATCACGGCCGGGATGAGGTAGACAAACGAGGGCATCGTCTGCATGAAGTCAAGGACCGGCCGAAGAGCGGCATTCAGGGTCTCGCTCCGGGCAGCTGCGATCCCGAGCGGGATCGCTATCGCGAGCGCGAGGATCGTTGAGGTGATGACGAGCGCCAGGGTAAGCATCGAGAGATCCCAGAGATTGAGGTTCCAGATCAGGAGCAGGCCGAGTGCGGTGACCGCCGCGAGTTTGGTGTCGCGCCGGGTGACAAACCAGACCAGCACGGTGATAAGGAGGACCAGGACGGGCGCCGGTATGAGGAGCAGGATCTCCTGGAGTCCGTCCACGAGGAACCGTAACCCTGCACTGATGCCGTCAAGCAGCCAGCCGCAGTACTCCTCGATCCAGTCGACGAGTGCCTCGACGGCCTCTCCCACGGGCAGTCTAGGCAGATCCATTAACATCTCCTCCCTTTCGTGCCAGTGCACCGAGTATGGCACCCCGGAATACTAATCCCTGAAGCCTGTTTTCGTCATCAACCACCGCAACAGGATAGGGACTCCCGGCGATCACCGATATGACGTCGGTAAGTGGGGTGTCGAGTGCCACGGTCGGGATGTCGGTGGTGATGATCTCCTCAAGTCCCCTGCCCGCCCGGACAGCCTCAAGAGTACCATCAAGCGTAACAAGGCCCTTGAGGCGGCGCCCGCGGTCGACCACAAATACGCTCCCGATGTCGTGCTCTTCCATGAGGTGCAGCGCGACCCGGGGACCTGCGGTACACCGGGCAACCGGTTCGGGGTGGCGCATAACGTCGCTTGCCGAGAGCACCTTTGTCATATCGACACCGGCGACGAACCGCTCGACGTAGGCGTTCTCCGGGTTTGTGAGGATCTCTTCTGGTGTGCCGACCTGGACGATCTCGCCATCCCTCATCAGCGCGATCCGATCACCGAGTTTCAGGGCCTCGTCAAGATCGTGGGTGACGAAGATGATTGTCCTGTTCAGGCGCTGCTGGAGGTCAAGGAGTTCGTCCTGCATCTCCCGCCTGATGAGCGGATCAAGAGCGCTGAACGCCTCGTCCATCAGGAGTATCTCCGGGTCGCCTGCGAGCGCCCGGGCAAGTCCGACCCGCTGCTTCATGCCGCCGGAGAGGTGGGAGGGCATGCTCGCCCCGTAGTCGCCAAGCCCAACCATCCGGAGCAGTTCTTCGCCCCTCTGGTAACGCTCATCTTCGGGGATGCCCTGGACCTCAAGGCCGAAGACGACATTATCGAGGACCGTCCGGTGCGGGAGCAGGGCGAAACTCTGGAAGATCATGCCCAGTTTACGCCGGCGGACCGCTCGCAGTTCTTCCTGGCTCATGCCGACGATGTCTTCCCCGTCGATCAGTATCCTGCCGCCCGTAGGCTCGATAAGCCGGTTGATGCACCGGAGGAGCGTTGATTTCCCGCTCCCGGAAAGCCCCATCAGGACAAAAATTTCGCCCGGCATAACCTCGAAGGAGACGTTGTAGAGAGCCAGGGTATCTCCCGTCTCTTCGTAGATCTCCTCCTTTGAGCAGCCGGAGTTGCGGATTTCCAGCGCTTTTTGGGGATCCTGCCCGAATACCCGGGTCAGTCCCTCCACGCTGATGATTGGTTGTAACGATCGTGAATCTTCTCTGGGTAACTTCTCAAAAATAACGGAACCCTCCAACTTCACGAGTTCTATTTTATCACTTTTATAATTACCCTTTTTGACAAATGGTCAAAATCCAGAGGGATTTGGATTTTTGCAACATTTTGCGGCGCTTTTGTTGATAGAATATTGTCGTGCCTCTGTTCTTGCGAATTATAGCCAATTTATCGATTATCTCTCGTATACGGCTTATTTTTCCTGATCTGGGTCTCCTGACCTGCGGCCCTCCGGAGCCCCGACCGCGCGGATGGGCGCTGTCGAGATGGGCATCGTCATGCGGCGTGGCACGACCCCTTCACACGTCGCCTCTCCACCACCCGGGGGTTCCAGAAAATAAGCAAATGAGTTCTGGTTCCTGCAGGTGCGCCCGTCCATACCATTCTTTTATTGGGTGAGAAGTCATATCAATGTAGATTATTCCCAGACTGTCGTCGTCAGACAGATACCAGGAACGCGGAGAGCAGTAACATGAAAAAGGGTAAAGTCGTCCTAGCGTTTTCGGGAGGTCTTGATACCTCCGTCTGTATCCCCCTCCTGCGCGAGCACTACGGGTTTGATGAGATCATCACCGTTGCAGTCGACGTGGGCCAGCCCGAGGCAGAGGTAGTCCGGGCAACAGAGAAGGGGCGGATGCTTGCAGATAACCACTATACTATCGATGTCAGGGAGAAGTTCGTAGACGAGTACATCTTCCCCTCGATAAAAGCGAACGGGTCGTATGAGGGCTACCCGATGGGCACGGCGCTCGCCCGTCCGCTGATCGCTGAAGAGATCGTGAAGATCGCAAAGAAGGAAGGTGCCTCAAAGATCGCGCACGGGTGCACCGGGAAAGGAAACGATCAGCTCCGGTTTGACTTTATCTTCAGGTCCGGCGGGTACGATATCGTTGCACCGATGCGGGAGATGAACCTGACCCGTGAGTGGGAGATCTGCTACGCGCAGGAGCACAACGTCCCGGTGAGCGTGGGGAAGGAGAACCCCTACAGCGTCGACGAAAACTGCTGGAGCCGGAGCATCGAGGGCGGCAGGCTGGAAGACCCGTCATTCCACCCGCCTGAGGAGATCTACGCCTGGACGGTATCACCGAAGGATGCCCCCGACGTCATGGAGGAGGTCAGGATCAGGTTCGAGAAGGGAGTTCCGGTCGCCCTCAACGGGAAGAACCTCTCCGGCCTTGCCCTCATCCGGGAACTGAACCAGATTGCGGGGCAGAACGGCGTGGGCCGCAACGACATGATCGAGGACCGGATCCTCGGCCTGAAGGCCCGTGAAGTCTACGAACACCCGGCAGCGACCGTCCTGCTTGCGGCACACCGCGACCTTGAGCACCTCGTCCTGACGCGTTCAGAACTTGCGTTCAAGCAGATCGTCGATGCGAAGTGGTCCGAACTCGCCTACATGGGGCTCGTGCACGAACCGCTCTTCTACGCGCTCAATGCATTCATCGATACGACCCAGGAGCGGGTGAACGGCACCGTGGATGTCGGCCTGTATAAGGGCAGCGTGAAGGTTCTCGGCCGGAGTTCTGAGAACGCGCTCTACTCGGACGACCTGGTCTCCTTTGACTCGACCACGATCGACCAGAACCACGCTGTCGGGTTCTCGAATTACTTTGGACTGCAGGCGCGCCTGCTCAAAAATCTCAAGAAGCATTGATGAGGTGCTCAGAGCACCTTCTTTCCTGCCTCTTTTCCCGGCGTGCACTCGAAGACGTCGGTGATCTTGATGACGATGAGCGACTTCGCCGGGTATTTGTGGCCTTTCGTTCTCACCTGATCGCGGAACTTCTCGTAGTCGGGGCCGGACGTCTTGATCTCCGTTGCGCCCTTCACCTGGAAGCAGCGCTTGGTTTCCTGGTCGTAGAAGTAGAGGGCCACAATCGGGTTCTCTTTTAAGTTCTCGAGTGTTTTGACCATGTAATTGTCCATAATCCAGACGGTGTCATCGCCCACAATCTGTATCGATGCCATCGGCGCAACGTTCGGGACGCCGTCTTTCGACGCGGTGGCCATAGGCACGACTTTGTTGCTGGCAAATATCTCCTTCATCTCGCTTGAAAGTGCAACCATAACGTATCACCTCGTTCCCGGGGCAGAACAGACCCGGCAGGGGGTCGTAACCCGCCCGGTACCGGGGTTATCCGCATTATCCATATATAAGGGCTCTGCCGGGGGGTGGTCCGGGCACCGCGGGGCTTGACATCCGAACCATCGTGGAACGCAACACCCCGAGGGCTGCACCAGAATCGGTATGGACAGGCTGCCAGCCAGGTATTGGGAGGGGCAGATCTCCTCTGTGGAGCCCGGAGGGGAGGGATCAGTGGGAGTTTCGCCCGGTTCGCGATTTGGGTTTGTATTGTGATTATGGAAAAATATAAGCAGACAGACGGGAAAAGAGGTATTATGTGTGCCCGTTTTTTGGAGCGCTTTTTCAAACCTACGCCCCACATCGTCGAAAGCCCGCCTCCGCCATCGATCTCGCACGGGCCGGGCCCGGGTGTCCCCGAGTACCGGGTGAAGCCTTATTTTATCGTGGCGTCTGTTGAGATGGGCAATACCACGACAAAGTGTATCCTGACCGGCACAAGCCTGGAGACGGGCAGGTCCTACGTCATCAACAAGACCGTGACCATGAGCCGTGACGTCCGGCCGCCCAAACCGGGGGAGACGGTCTTTGGGGCAACCCTGGACGGCACGAAACTGACGCGCGAGTCGGTTACCGAACTGGTGCGCGACACCCTGATCCAGAGTCACGCGGCGGCTCACCTGAGCATCAAAGATGACCTGGACTTCGTCGTCAGGAGCACCGGGGTCGTTGCGGCGATGGACTCCCCCGACCAGGTTGGGGACTTCATCATCGCTCTTGCAAACGGCTGCCTTGCCGCCGGTGTTCCGCCGCGGAAGATGACGCCGCCGATGTCGATCGACAACCTCCCACCGAAACTCCGGCAGTTCTCGTTTGCCGACAAGGTGGTCTTCGTCGGCGCAGTGGCTGGTGTCGTGCCGCCGGTCGGGTGTACCGGTGTTGAGATGGTGGCAAACGAGATGGAGGGGGAACTCGCGATGGCGGGCATCAAGGAGGGCGCCAAGTGGACGCCGGTCGACTTCCGGAACCCCTGCATATCCATCGACTTCGGCACCACGCTCGATGGACGTATCACGAGCGATGTCGCCCGTGACGACCCGAATCCCTTCGCCCAGACGATCGGGAACTTCTGCGGGCTTGCGGGTGCCATACCTGATGCGATTGTCAGGGGCACCGGGCTTGTGAAGGACCGGACGGGGACGGCCCTCGACCTCTTCGGCGATCATAGCATCCAGAGCCCATTCGGGGGCCGAAAACGTTCCGCCGTTGATGAATACGTCGACCGGTGCCACGAGCATATCGATATCAGGATCGTCCCCCGCGACCGGGCACGGTTTGGGCGGGTCCCGGTCTGCGCGGATGTAGCTGCTGAATCTGGTGTCGCCCTTATCGGGTGTGATTGCGGCGTCGACGGCAGCGAGACACCGGCCCTCGAGGAGATCGGGCACGAGATCTATGAGAAGCACGGCATGGGTATGCTGACCGAGGTCGTCGACCGGGTCTGCGCAAAGATGGCGCTCCGGCTCATCGATGTCGCTATCGAGAAAGGGATGGTCCCGCCGAACTCGTCGATCGGGTTCACCGGGCGGGCGGCGATCTCGGGGAGGAAGCCCGAGTATATCCTCGCGGGCATCACCGACCGGAACCTCTACGAGAAGCCGAACGACCACCTGGTCTTTGTGGACGATGGTCTTGCCCGGGGGGCGGCGCTGATGGGGCGGTGCATGAACTCTCTTGGGAAACCGAAGGCTCCGCTCGGCGGGGTGCGTGGCGGGGGATGTATTATGTCCCGCCGGATCAAAATAGGAAAGTAGGATCTGGTACATGATGGCTGAAGAAGAACTGTTTGATCTGCTTGTTCCCCCCGGCGTGCCCAGGAAGATGATCTATGATGTCGTCGAGAACTACGATGTGGAAGTGGTTCGGCGGCCGCAGAAACTGGCGTTTGCGAATATGGACGGGGATGCGAGAGAACTGCTGGCATTCCGCGGCAGACGGGAGGTTGTCGAAGAGGTGCAGACATACCTTTTCGCGCGACTTAAAGAGTTTATCGGCGAGTAACCCTTTTTTGAATGCTTCCAGCCCAGGACGCCGCCTCATGGGGTCTTCTGGACCGGCTTATCCACCGCTTGCGTGAGGCAATGGTGCCCATGCAGCGACCATGAGGCTACGCTCTCCGGGCTTCCCCAGCAGTGGGACCGTGGTGAGCATCACCCTGGGGCAGGTGGGGGCCGGGGAGAGGGCTCGCCCCCTCCCCGCAGGCGGCGGAACCTGTCGGGCCCTCCTCATAGCCCCCACCCCCCCCCGCCCCCCCCCCCCCCCCCCCCCCCCCCCCGGGCGGGGGCCGGGGGGGGGGATACCGGGGGG
>NZ_DAQR01000048.1:8007-10899 GCF_002502935.1 Methanoculleus sp. UBA413 | reverse complement strand
TGGTTAATAATAACATATTAATATATCCCGGCACAGTCCCGTTTCAGTACGTCAAGGGGGGAAAGTGGATGTACGACAAGGATCCGGTTCTGGCGAGACCATCCGCTCACCAGGAGGAATGGTTCGCCGGAGAAACAGCTGTGCCATTGCCACAGTGCATAGATGCGGAGACAGACAGATGGATCGAACGACGCATATCCTGGGAGCTCGATCAGGAAAGTCAGATACATGTTCCCACTCTCCGGTGTGAGGTCCAGGAGCAGATCAACCCTCTGCGGGCGCCGATGGCCGCCGGATACCGGCGGATGGTGAACGAGACCATTGAATCTGCCTCCACCCGGTCCCGCCGGTGGGGTAATAAGAGATCGCTTGCAGCGATTCCCTGTTTCAACGAAGAGGTTGCGATCGGTTCGGTTGTCCTGATGGCCCGGTCGCACGTCGATGAGGTCCTCGTGATAGATGACGGGTGTACAGACAATACCGTGAAGGTCGCCCGGGATGCTGGAGCGACCGTGATCTCGCACGGAGCCCGGATGGGAAAAGGACGGGGAATAAAAAGTGCTCTTGGGTATGCAGTCAACCACGACTACGACTGCCTGGTCTTTATGGACGGAGACGGCCAGCACAACCCCGATGAGATACCCGCCCTGGTTGGGCCCATCCTCTCCGGTACCGCCGACCTCGTCATCGGGTTCCGGACCTTCGACCAGATGCCCATATACCGGAGGTTCGGCCGGGCGGTGCTCGATCTTGTCTCCAGCAACGGCAGTTCGATCACCGATTCGCAGTGCGGGTTCCGGGCATTGAGCAGGAAGACCATAGAATCGATGCATGATACCCTGAAAAAAGATGATTTTTCGATCGAATCGGAGATGCTCAGGGTCGCGCAGGATGAGCACCTGCGCATCGACGAGACGCCAATCAACTGTAAATATGGTGATTTTGATACGTCCACAATGAACCCTGTATCCCACGGAATAGAGGTGCTCGGATCACTGCTCTGGCTTACAGTGGAGAGGAGGCCCCTCCTGAACATAGGTCTTCCCGGGCTTGCCGCGATGCTCGCAGGCGTATACTTCCTGCTCCTGTTTCTCCGGGAGTTCAATGAAACCGGTTTCTTCTCGATCGGGCAGGGCATGTTCGCATCACTCTTCCTGATCCCGGGGACCGTCGCCCTCATCGTGGGCCTGATGCTCGCTCTCATTGCAAGAATGCGGGAGTGAGGAGGAGCGGTACGATGCAGCGAAGGGGTGCGAAATGATCGGAATACTACTCGGCACACGACCCGAAATCATCAAGATGTCTCCGGTAATCAGGGAGTGCGAGCGGAGAGGCCTTGACTACTTCATACTCCACACCGGACAGCACTACTCTTACGAGATGGACCGGCTCTTCTTTGAGGAGCTTGAACTACCCGACCCCGACTACAACCTCGACGTGGGTTCCGGAACCCATGCAGGCCAGACTGCGAAGATTATGACCGGCGTTGAGGATGTTCTGGTAAAAGAGTCCCCCGATATCGTCCTGGTTCAGGGGGACACGAACACCGTCATGGCCGGGGCTCTCGCGGCATCGAAACTTCATATGCGGGTAGGCCACATCGAGGCAGGCCTCCGGAGTTTCAACCGTCGGATGCCGGAGGAGATCAACCGGGTTGTCACCGATCATATCTCAGATTATCTCTTTGCTCCGACAGAGAGCGCTCGGGAGAATCTCCTCACGGAAGGCATCGATGATACGAAGATCTGCGTGACCGGAAACACCGTCGTCGATGCGGTGTACCAGAACCTCGACATCGCAAAGAAGAAGGCTAACGTCCTCAAAGACCTTGACCTCGAGCCCCGTAAGTACTTCCTCGTCACCGCCCATCGACAGGAGAACGTGGACAACCGGGCACGGCTCAAGGAGATCCTGAAAGGGCTTGAGGGAGTGCAGAAGGAGTTCTCCCTGCCGGTCGTCTTCCCGGTCCACCCAAGGACCGAGAAGCGGATTAAGGAACTGGGGATCGGGGTCGACGGGCTGAATCTCACCAAACCCTTCGGGTTCTTAGAGTTCCTGCAGCTTGAGTCGCAGGCGAAACTCGTCTTGACCGATTCCGGCGGCGTCCAGGAAGAAACTTGTGTTCTCGGCGTTCCGTGCGCCACGATGCGTTACGATACGGAGCGGCCCGAGACGCTGGACGTCGGATCGAACATTCTGGTCGGTGCCGACGCAAAGAGGATCCTTGAAGGAGTCCGCTCCGCAGCCACCCGGAAACGCGGTTGGAAGAACCCCTATGGGGACGGAATCGCCGGAAAAATGATCGTGATGGTCTGTGCTGCTGCACGGTCCCAATAATTGCAGAAGGAAGATGCACATGAAGATCTGTGTACTGGGATTAGGATACATAGGGTTGCCGACCGCGCTGTTGCTTGCCGCTCACGGCTCGGAAGTTGTGGGCGTCGATGTAAAGCAGAGTGTGGTAGATTGTCTGAATCATGGAAAACTCCCATTTAAGGAGCCCGGTATCGAGGACCTTTATCTCCGGGCGAAAGACCGGTTTGTTGCAGAGAGCGAACCCGGGGCCGCGGACGTCTTCCTGGTAGCCGTGCCGACACCCCTGGACCCGGCAACAAAGGTCTCGGACCTCTCATACGTCAAAAGAGCGGCCGACATGATCGCCGCTCATCTCAAGGAGGGAGACCTGGTCATCCTTGAATCAACCGTCCCCCCCGGAACAAGTGAGCGGGTTGTCATCCCGAGGCTCGAGAAGAGCGGCGTTGCCATCAGAGATTTCCTGTACGCGCATTGCCCCGAGCGGGCAATCCCCGGGCGGACCTTAAAAGAGATGGTCTGCAACAGCCGCATCATCGGCGGGTATGACCGGGACTCCACCGAACAGGCAACCTCCCT
>NZ_DAQR01000048.1:0-7778 GCF_002502935.1 Methanoculleus sp. UBA413 | reverse complement strand
GTCAAGTTGATGGAGAACACCTGCCGCGACGTGAATATCGCGCTCGCAAACGAGTTTGCAAAACTCGCGGAGGAGTGCGGTGTCAACGTCTGGGAGGCCATCACCCTTGCAAACAAGCACCCCCGGGTCTCGATCCTCAACCCGGGACCGGGAGTGGGAGGACACTGCATCGCCATCGACCCCTGGTTTCTGACCGAGAACTCGACAAGGTGCAGGATGGTCTCCACGGCACGGGAGGTCAACGATTCCATGCCGAATTACGTGCTGCACATCACCCGCGACCTGCTCACCGGCATCAAAAGCCCGGTTATCAGCATCTTCGGCGTCGCCTACAAGGGCAACGTCGGTGATACCCGCGAGAGCCCGGCGTTCAAGTTCATTCAGCTCGCCGAGAATGAAGGCTATGCCATCAGGTGCCATGACCCTTACGTAAGGGAGTTCCCGCACCCCCTCATGGATATGGCTGATGCAGCGGCCGGGAGTGACTGTATTGTTATACTCGCCGACCATGACTGCTTCCACAGGATCGATCCGGCGGAACTCCGGATGAGAACGAAGTTCGTCGTAGATGCCCGGAACATCCTCGACCACGAGCGGTGGACCGGTCAGGGTTTTGCCGTCCGTGTGCTGGGCGATGGTTCGCTGGTGCATCTGGTGCCCCTGGACGAAGGTATCCCCTCGGCGGGCCTGTATTCCACAGATGCGGCCCGGCCTGTCACAGCATCATCGCCGCCATCTGTCCCTCTGCTCTCCCCTGACGGGCGAGAGAGGTTCCTCTAGCCCTGTGCACGGGTTTGAGAGAGGACAGTCTTCGCGTGAACCGCATCCAGGCAATACGAGGAGTTACATGAAACGGGTATGCATCATATCACAACACTTTCCACCTGAGAAATCCGGGAACGCATCACGTATCTACGACACCGCCGTACATCTTGCAAAACTTGGTATCGACGTGACCGTGCTTGCACCTCACCCCACGTTTCCCACAGGGTCGTTCCCACGCACCTGGAGGCGGGCCCGGGAGGGGGCGGTCGATGGAGTCCGGGTCGTACGTCTCTGGACCTGGCAGCCCGGCTCCGGTGACCCGGGGTTCACAAGCAGGATGGCCTACTACCTCCTCTTCCCGCTCCACGCTCTTCTCTGGCTCTGCTCGCCCCGGAACCGGTTTGATGTGATCATCACGTCGGCACCCCCTCTCTTCACCGGGATCCCGGGCTACGTGCTCCGGCGGACAACCCGGGTGAAGTGGATCCTCGATATCCGCGACCTCTGGATCGATGCGTCTATAAGTCTTGGATTCCTCAGGGAGGGGAGCATCTACGAGAAGGTGAGCCGGAAGTTTGAGGAGATGTGCCTCGCCCGGGCCGATCTTGTGGGTGTCACGACCGAAGAACTCGGGCGGAGGATCTCGTCACGCTACAGGGTCACGGCTCCCATAGAATTGATGCCAAACGGTGTCAATACCGACTTCTTCCGCCCCACAAACAGCGGGAAGAAGCAGCAGATCATATACGCCGGCAATGTCGGGCATGCGCAAGACCTCGAGAAGGTAGCGCTCGCCGTCAAGTCGATGAACGGCACCTACAACCTGAAGCTCCTCATCGTAGGCGACGGCGACACACGAGAATACCTCGAGCGGCTGGTGAAGGCTGAGAACCTGACCGAATCGGTCATCTTCACGGGCATCCTCCCCCGGGAGGAGATCCCGGGGCTGCTCTCCGAGTCGCTCGTGGGGGTGGCGCCGCTGAAACGACTCGAGACCCTCGAGTATGCCGCTCCCACCAAGGCATACGAGTACATGGCGTGCGGGATACCGTTCATCGGATGCGGGAACGGCGAGATCGCCCACCTCGCTCAAGAGTCTGGTGCCGGGGTCATCGCCGAAAACACCCCGGAGGCGATCGCCGCGACGCTCTCTTCGCTCCTGGACGACCCGGAAAAGAGGGAGGAGATGGGCCGTCGGGGGCGGGAGTATGTCGCAGAGCACTATGACCGGAGGGCGATCGCCCTCAAACTGAAGCAGCAGATCGAGAGGATAACATGGACGGGCGCGTGACGTCACTGGTCACCCGGATGAGCGGGGCGGTCCGGGAGATGGCGGTCGTCGACGGTGAGATCGCGTACATCCGCGACCCCATCTTCGGGATCGTCCGCAACCGGGTGCACGCCGAGGTTTGCAAGGCGATGCTTCGTGCGGGCGGCGACCCGCTCGTGGATCCGATCCTGAACTACGTCGTCGAATGCCAGAACCCGGACGGGTCCTGGAACGAGGTCCACGTCAACTACAACCAGCCTTCGGCCCTGATCACCGCTTTCGTCGGCGATGCTCTGCTGGAGGCGGCAGACCGGTACCCTCACGAGGAGGCGCTCCTGAAGGCCAGGAACTATGTCCTCGCGGCCGAGAAGCGCCCGGGCTACTTCTTGAAGTCAGCGCAGTATACCGCCGACCACTTAAACGCCGACGCCTCCTGCGGGGCGTTCCTCGCGCGTTACGCGGAGCGGTATGATGACCGGGACGCCCGTGCGGCTGCCATGCGGGCGGCGGAGAATGTCGTCCGGCACCAGCGGGACGGCGGGGTCTACCCCTATGCCATCGATAAGGGGACCTACCCCTACGTCTTCGACCTTCCCTGCGTGCACTACCAGGGGGTGACCATGTACTACCTTGCAAAGGCAAACGACGTGCTCAAGGAGGACCGGATCGACGAAAGTCTTGCGAGGGGTGTGCAGTGGCTCGCGGCCGCCCTGTGCCCGTGCGGGCGGTTCAACTGGTCGGGGAGCGGGCTATCCTTCGCCTACCACCTCTCGGGGGCGTATGCGTTCGCGCACGCCTCCTTCATCTATGCATCCCGGAATAATGGCCGCTACCGGGAGCACGCCGGTCTCTGCCTCAACCGGCTTGAGGAGACCATGCGGGGAGGTCTTGCGCTCAGGTGGGAACCAGGTTCCTGGAGCAGCCTGCCTCCGTCGGTCGTTGCAGCAGCGAAGGTGGCGTCGATCGGGGAGTACCCGGTACGGCACCGGGCGTTCCGGTTCGGCTACGCAGTCTACCGGCAGATCGCCCGCAGGCGGTATAGCGAGACCGCTGAGACACGGTCGTTTAAGGCGCTCTGCCGGTTGCTCAGGATACGGTCGTCGACCGTGGAGCCATCAAAGAACTTTCCTGATCTCTTCATGACGTCTGAAGTGCTCGATTGCCTCAGCCAGTCAGGGATATGGGGGAATTCACATGAAACAGGTATTACTTGACCTGCAGTCAGGGTCTATCCAGGTGGAGGACGTCCCCGTTCCCGCCGTAAAACGGGGTGTCGTCGTTCGAAACGCCTACTCCCTCATCAGCGCAGGTACGGAGTCGTCGCTGATCAACCTCGCAGGGCAGTCGCTCATCGGGAAGGCGAAGGCACGCCCCGACGACGTGAAGAAGGTTATCCAGAAGATCGGTACGGACGGCCCTCTCCCGGCGTACCGGCAGGCAATGAGCCGTCTCTCAAAGCCGGAGCCGCTCGGCTACAGCTGCGCCGGAACGGTGGTGAAGACCGGGACCGACGATTTCGAGGTCGGTGATCGTGTCGCCTGCGCCGGAGCCGGGTATGCGGTGCATGCCGAGTACGTCTCGGTGCCGAAGAACCTCTGTGTTAAGGTTCCTGATGGCGTCGGTTTCAGGGAGGCGGCGTTCACGACCGTCGGGTCGATCGCGATGCACGGGGTCCGGAACGCTCGGGTCACGGTGGGCGAGAGCGTCGCAGTGATTGGGCTAGGGCTGATCGGGCTTCTTGTCGTCCAGGTCCTCAAGGCAGCAGGGTGCCGGGTCATCGGGATCGATATCGACCGGGAGAAGCTCTCGCTCGCAACAAGCCTCGGTGCCGACGTCGTCTCGAACTACGACGGCCTCACAGGGAGGATGAAGGCCTTCTCGCCGTTCGGGGCGGACGCGGTCATCATCACCGCGGCCACCCGGTCGAGCGCCCCTATCGAGGCCGCCGGCCGCCTGGTCAGGGATCAGGGCAGGGTCGTGGTCGTCGGGAACGTGGGCATGAACGTGCCCCGGGATATCTTCTACGAGAAGGAGGCTGAGGTCCTCGTCTCCCGGTCCTACGGTCCCGGTCGCTACGACCGGAACTACGAGGAACGCGGGATCGATTACCCGATCTACGTCAGGTGGACTGAGCGGAGGAACATGGAGGCGTTCCTTGAACTGGTGCGGCAAAAAAAGGTCGATCTCGACCGGCTGATCACCCACACCTTCGCGCTTGAGGACGCACCTGACGCCTACGACCTCATCAACACGGGAAAGGAGCGGTACATCGGGGTCCTCCTGCAGTACAGCCAGAACGGCACGGGGGCCTCCGATACCGTCACCCACCTCCCGGGGTCGGGGAGGCGGAAGGAGTTGGCCGGGGTCAGGACGCTCGGGTGTATCGGTGCCGGTGTCCACGCCCTGAGCTCGCTCTACCCTCACCTGCCGGGGCTCCCTGTGAACCTCGCTGGGCTTGCGACCGCGACAGGGCTTTCGGCGCACTCGGTCGCAAAGAAGTACGGGTTCTCCTACTGCACCACCGACTACCAGAAGATCCTCGATGACCCTGATATCGACGCAGTGATGATCGCGACCAGAAACGACCTCCATGCCCCGATGGCGATCGACGCGCTGCATGCTGGAAAGGACGTCTTCGTGGAGAAACCGCTTGCGACCGATATCGATGGGCTCAGGAGGGTCGTCGAGGCGTGGAACGAGTCCGGGCAGCGACTGATGGTCGGGTTCAACCGGCGTTACTCCCCGCTTGCGCAGAGGATGAAAGAGTTCTTCGGGAACCGAAGTACGCCCGCGGTCCTGCACTACCGCGTCAACGCCGGGCAGATCCCGCCCGACCACTGGGTGCACGACGACGAGCAGGGGGGCGGCATGCTGATCTCGGAGTGCTGCCACTTCATCGACTTCATGCAGTTCATCACCGGGGCACGGCCGATCCAGGTCTATGCCCGAGCGATCGAGCCGACCGGGACTCTCCAGAAGTACGACAACTTCCAGGCGACCCTGACGTTCGATGACGGGTCGCTTGGCACCGTCACCTACACAACGCTCGGCGACCCCTCGTACCCGAAGGAGACCGTTGAGGTCTTCTGCGACAACGCTGTGGGGAGGATCACCGATTTCCGCGACCTCGAACTCCGGCGGGGCGGGAAGGCATCAAGGGAGAGGCGGTGGCTCGCCCAGGACAAAGGGTTTGCCGGGGAACTCCTGGCGTTCGCGAAGGGTGAAGTGCCGGATTTTGCCGGGAGTGTCTCGACGACGCTTGCGACGTTCCTGGCATGGGAGTCGATCGATACCGGGACTCCCCGGGAGATTGACATCGGCACGGTCGGGCTGTAGGGCAAGGGCGGCCCGGCTTGCCCCCGTTCCGAGTGATTGGCGGATCCCGGAGTTCTGTTTATATCGTCCATGGTCAGGTTTTTTCAGGAGGGGGTTGCAGGGAGGAGTTTGAGAGTATCGTCTTATACGGGGAGACCCCCTCCCCGATCTCCTCCCTTGTCGGCGAAGAGCCACCACGGTCCGGTGTGCGGGGACAAGCAGGGAAAAGGCCGGGTCGAGTCTATCCTGCAGCCGCTACCGAGTCTTCATCAGTGAAGCCCAAGATACCACCGCATGGGTATTTTTCATGAAAATTGACCTGACTCGGGCAATCGAAGATTCCTGAAGCCCGGTTCACCACATCCCCATCCACGGCTCCTCCCGCCGGATATCGCAACGCACTGCCCCCGCCCCTGGGGGCGGGGGAGGAGGCCGGAGGCCGGGCGGGGTGGGGGCTTCCGGGTATCACCTTTCAAGGTGAGGTAAGAACCCCCAATTGCGATACCTACCGACACCGCCCGGCCCACCCCCAAGCGACCGCCTACGCAGATGAGAGCCGGGTGTTCTGCACGTACGCCAGCTGCTCGGAGATCCTCTCCGGTATCGGCCGGGGATCTTCTACCGCAATGGCTTCCTTCCACCCATCATCCCGGCACGAGCAGTCGAGATCCTCAAACACCGCCAGATCGAAGTGACAGTTGTAGCGTTCGATCGCTTTGACAATCTCGGCATCGCACTCCCCGCAGTTCCGGGCCCAGTCGAGGGATTCGACCGAGTAGGTCCAGGGGCTGACATAGACGTGGGCATGGTCCCCGAACCGCTCCCGGCACTTCTGCAGAAGGTCGATGAGGCTCCAGAGCCACGGCGGGCGGTAGAGGTTATTCTTCCAGAGTTCATGCACGACGGTGTGCTTCTCGACCGTCGTCACCTCGAGGTCCACGTAATCGATTCCACGGGATACACAGTACGACACCGTCTGCAGGACATCATTTACCGCCTCCGCCTCGGTGAGGAACGGCGGTTTGACGAGCAGGAGCGGCTTTGTCAGAACGCCCATCCCCTGCATCCTCGAATGGAAGTGACCGAAGTTGTTCGCTGAAAAACCCTTGTTGATGCAGAGGTTCATTACCTGGGGGTCTGCAGACTCAAAACCAAACGCCACCTCAAGTTGCCGCCCGTTCAGGGCCTTCTTCATCTTCGCTACGTGCTCGTCGGGAGAATAATCGATCCTCGATTCAACAACCACCTTTTTTATGTTCTCATACCCGTCGATGTATGAGCAGATCTTTTCGATGGCGGCAACCGGCATCTCACGTTCGTTAAAGATGTTTCCATCGTTGTAGATCGATATAACCGGGTAATCCCCGATATCGACGGCATCCATAACGTACTCAAACTGTGCGATATACTCCTCGGCCGAGATCTCCCTGCCCCGGGATGTCGCACAGTAAAAGCCGCACATGGTGCAGCCCCCGGTCTTCTCAACCCACTCGCACCCCGTGGAGCGCAGGAAGATGATCAACCGCCTGATGGGTTGGTCGTCAAGATGCCCTATCCGTTCCTCCCACCCGATGGGAACCGTAAAATCAAGATTTTCCGGCAGAGACCCGTTCTCCCTGCGTAACCTGCCGGCCAGTCCTCTAACCCTCTCAAGAACATCGTTATCAGTCGGGAGACCCCCAAAGATCTCCGCTCCGCTACTGCTATCAGATACAGTCCTCTGAAGAATACTTATCCCCCCTTCCCGGAGAACACACCCCCTATCGGGGTGCACAGCTCCGGCGATCGTCGTCCTACCTTGCCAAGACATATCCTGAGAGGGGCTTTCCATATTTATAGCTTATCCAGAACAATTCAATCACCGGGTCTTATTCCCTTATCGGCGATACGTGAAAAGAGCCCAGAAAAACATGCCATTTACTTCCGGGATATCAGAACTACAGTCCGCCATACCCACCCCGGTGGGATATCCCTGCAGCTACAGGGCCCTGTTTTCAAATGGAACCGGTGACAGCATGCCAATTTATATATACGTTGTTTGGGGGTATACTATCCCGGTGAACTGCGGATCTTCGCCCTCCGGAGCGGTCACCACGCCGGGCAGGATGCAGGGCATACACCGCCCACGATCCCCGGCGTGGAAGACCGGGAGCTGGTGAAGAGACGATTATAAGAATGCTGTTTCGAGATCCATTGGTCAACGAGAAGATACATTGGGAGATAATGTCTTGATACGCCTGGGAGAGAGGATCTGCGGCCGGGAGTCCTTCACTGCGAAAGCTCTCGGCATCCTCCCTTCCTACAGTACCTATAGGAAGACCTACGCTCTCCTCCAGCAGTCGCGGTGGTGGAGCCGGGAGGAACTTGCGGCCTATCAGGCGGCGGCGCTCTCGCGCCTGCTCGATCACGCCTACGCAAACGTCCCCTA
>NZ_DAQR01000093.1:43807-45955 GCF_002502935.1 Methanoculleus sp. UBA413 | reverse complement strand
CCGAGCGCCAGCGCATCCTCAAGGGTCGCGTCGTTTAAGATCGGCGCGCCCCTGACGGCAAAGGTGACGTGTGACCCGTTCTTTTTGAGGTGGTCTGCAAGGAGGGCGTCAAAGACAATCTCCCCGCAGTTATCGGCGAGGTAGACCACGCGGGAGGTGAGGGGCTCCATAGCCGCGGTATCGTCAACGGTCAGTCCCGCCGCAAACTCCCGGCGGAAGAACTCGACGAAGTTATCGGTGACGGTGTGGGCCTTCGACCCGTAATCCAGCGTGTTCCCGATGACCGACGCGAGCGCGAGGTCACGGAACGTTGAGAGATCGTCGCGCACCGCTAGAGAGACCGCCATTGCATCCTCGTTGTTGGCCTGCTTTAAGGAGCGGTAGGGGTCGGTATCGCCGACCATCTGGTAGGCGAGGCGGTGCACCCGGCTCGCTATGACGGGTGCGGGCACAGGGTCCGCGCAAGAGCGCTGGAGTTGGTCCCGGCACGCCCTGACCGTCTTCTGGATAAGCGCCTCATCGTCGGTGCAGAGCCGGCTTTCATATTCGACACGGGATATCAGACAATCCGTGCAGCCCTGTTGAAATCTCATGCTGCAGTTAACTGGAACCGGGAAAGAGAAAAATGGTACGATGGGGCCACCGCGATTTGAACGCAGGTCAGAAGACCCCCAGTCTCCTAGGATGCCAGGCTACCCTATGGCCCCTCCCTCATACTATGTGAGGGAATCACACATATATCTTCGCTTTGGGAGGGGAGGTTGGAGAGGCTATACACGCATTCTCTTGTACTCTTCGACGCTCCGTGTCAGCTGTTCCAGTTCGCTGCCGGTGATCTCCATTCTGCCTGTCAACGCATTGACCTCTGTGAGGAGCTGCTGAATACGCACGTACATCACGTACATGATAAACAGCAGGCAGATGATGATCACAGAGAGTAAGACTATCATGATCGCATTGATATCCATTATCATTCTCTCCTGAATAATGCGCGGGCGAGTCGCTCAATAAACCCTTCCTGTGCTACTTTGGGCTCCTCTTCAACAGGGAAACCTGCCATCGCGGCTGCTATCCTCCGAAATGCTTTTGACGATTCAGACCCCGGGAATCTCGCGACGACCGGTGTTCTGGCCGCCGCTGCTCTTCGCACGTACGCGTCCTCGGGGATCGTATCGATGACCGGCACACCGAGAGTCTCCTCGATCTTTCTCTGGTTCGTATCGGTGCTCTCCATCGTCGTCCGGTTGAGAATCGCTCCTCCGACGGTGCCGCCGATCATCTCTGTCAAGATCTTGATCTTCAGTGCATCCACAAGCGAGGAGATCTCGGGATTCACAACCAGTATTACTTCGTCCGCCACGGTGAGCGGCAGGACTGCATCACTGCCGATGCCGGCAGGTGCATCAAGGAACAGAAACTCACAACGGTTGGTGAGATCCTGCATCACGTCCTTGAGTCGCTCCGGGTCTGCATCCTGAAACCCCTGGAGCGACAGGCCGCTTGGCACGATCTTCAGGCCGTACGGCCCCTCATAGATCGCGTCCTGGACCTGTGCGTTTCCTGCCAGAACCTCGTGGAGCGTTATCGGCGTCTCTGCGAGCCCCATGACCAGTCCAAGATTGGCCATGCCCATATCCGTATCAACGATACAGGTCTCCCTGCCGTACTGGGCCAGTGCCGTTCCGAGATTTGCGGTGACGGTCGTCTTCCCTGTTCCACCTTTTCCGGAGGCGATGGTGTAGGCCCTGATCATCTGAAACCGTCTCAAGGATAGATCGTAGTTTTTTTATTTAAATTTATTTGTTTGATTGTCAACTAAAAAAGACTGAAATATAATTTTGAACATTCGTAACCCAGCTATCGTCTTCCAGGGGCCGTATATCGATGCGAAATCCATGGCTGGCTGAAATACTCTGGATGCCTCTACTAAGCCATTTCATCTTATTTTGCGGGTTCTGGTGCGGATCGCCAGCCGCTCGCGTGAGGCAATGTTGCACATGAACACGACCTATTCCCCGGGCGAGCCCCCTCCCCGCACAAGCCGGACCGGGGGCACAAACAGAGCCATGATCCCCCACTCGCCAAATCAGGGCGGTTTTCATGGGAAATATTAGATGAAATGGTCCACTACTGTATCATTTCATCTAA
>NZ_DAQR01000093.1:41749-43642 GCF_002502935.1 Methanoculleus sp. UBA413 | reverse complement strand
CTCACGCGAAGGGCGCGAAGCCGCGGAGTTCGGTCGCTGGACGGTATAGTCCCCTTCGCGTTCTCACGCGTGGCTTTCCGCGCAAGACTGGCGATCACTCCCACGCACCCTCAAGGTAAGATGAAACGCTCCATTACTTCATCGAGGCATCTAACTTTTGCGGGCGTGAGGCAACCCGCGGTGTGGCAGTATGAGGTGCCCTGGAGAGCCACCTCGGGCGGAAGTAGCCTCCTCTGCCCCCGGAGACTACACATATCTTCCAATCACAGTCAAAAATGGGATACACGTGAGCCTGAAGCGGCAACCGATTCGATATTCATATATCATGTGATGCATATATGTCCATGGTAGAAACCGGGGTTGAGAAATGAGTCACCATCCCTCCGCGGAAGAGGAAACTCAGGAATGCATCGACGAGATCCGGTCCGTTGCCGGTGTCGTTGCGTGTGCCCTCGTATCATGCGAGGGCCTGGTTATGGGTAAGTACTTCCGGGAGAGCGGCCTGTCATCGTCTCTTTTTGCAGCAATGAGCGCAACAGTCCTTGCGTCGGCGGAGGCGGCTTGCGGCAGCGTGCACATACAGCGGCCGTCCATGGTCACCATTACCGCAACCGACGCTACTATCCTCATTGTGAGTGCGGGAGAGACCGCCCTGATCACAGCGGTAATAGATAAGTCTGCAGATCTCCCAACAGTACAGAGGCAGCTATCTGACATAGCAGCCAGGATCGGAGAGGTGGCGTGATGTATACGATACTTATCGTCGATGATAGCCCCATGATCGTCGATGTCTTTGTTACGATGCTTGAGCGTGGAGGATACAGACCTATCACTGCCTTTAGCGGTGGGGAGTGCCTGGAAACGTTGAAGTCGACCACCCCTGATCTGGTCCTCCTGGATATCATGATGGAGCCGATGGACGGGTGGGAGACGCTTGAGAAGATCAAGACCAACCCTGAAACGCGCAACATCCCGGTCCTCATGCTGACGGCAAAACCCCTCACGCCTGAAGAGGCCAACCAATACGGCGTTTATATCGAGGATTATATCCTCAAGCCCACCACACATCACCAGCTCTACGAAGCCATTGAACATGTGCTGGCACGCCGGCACTCCATCGCTGCAGACATCGAGCGGGCGCGCGAAGCCGGCGTGGACCATCGGATCATCGACGAGTATGAGCGCCTCTCAAAGAGCGTCGACATCAATAAGCGCCTCCTGAAGATCCTGGAGACCACCTACAGCATCAAGGATACCCGGGCGGGAATGGGCGAGAACATCATGCGGGCCATAAAGAGCATGGCGACAAGCATCAAGCTCCAGGATGAGCGCCTGAACCAGATCAGGAGCCAGTTTTCAGATGTCTTTGAGGCACGGTGAGTTACCCCCTCTCCTGCCCCCTCCCCCAATGCGATAGCCACCACGGTCCCCTGTCCAGGGAATAGGTCGCTTTCCTGCGTACAGCCTATCGCTCCGCACCATGAATTCTCTCGCGTTGAGCGCGAAGGACACGAAGTTCGGTTGCTGGGCGGTATCGTCCCCTTCGCGTTCTCCGCGCCTTCGCGTGCGGCTGCCGACACTCCCGTGCCCCCTCATCAAGCTAAGGCCAAATGGTCCACTCATCTGAATTTCGCGGGTTTGCCCTCCCGCCGCGCCTCATGCGGTGGGCGGCAAAATCAGCTCTGGATGGCTGGAGATGAAGTATGGGGCCTATTCCCGGCCGCACACTGCCTAATAGTAATCAGCGCGTTCCTGGCGGCCGATATAGATGGTCGCGACAGTCAGAACGAGGATTGCAGCGAGCGTCATGCCGATATCGATGGGATCGAGGTGCTCGACCCCGAAGGTCAGCACCCGCCGCACCATCGCGGTGATGCCCGCGATCAGGATCGG
>NZ_DAQR01000093.1:38290-41572 GCF_002502935.1 Methanoculleus sp. UBA413 | reverse complement strand
GTGATGCCCGCGATCAGGATCGGCGTCACCTGCACCCTGCTGGTCCTGAAGTATGCCGTCACCGTCTCCAGGATCTCCACAATGATGATGGTGAGCAGGAGCGCGTGCAGCACCTGGAGCACGCCCTGTGTCATGTCTCCGGCATGGATGAGCGCCGCCATCTGCAGGGCGACGTCGTAGAAGGAGATGATCGCAAGCAGGGAGAGCGAGACGGCGATGAGCAGGTAAATGCCCATGGTTACGCCCGACAGGGTGGATATGATCGTATCGACACGATTTTTAAAGGGGACCATGCTGCATCCGTAGAGGGGGAATACCCGTACGAAATGATCCCCCGCGGGGCATTAAATATTCCGATACGTCTCACAGATCGCATGGAATTGAAAAGTTTATATCCTTTGAGTGCGAATTATATGATGCGCCCTGAAGTAAGGTATTTATACTATTCTTGCATTGTAATAATGCTAGATGGCAGTACGCGCGGGGCCTATAGCTCAGTTAGGTAGAGCGCCTGGCTTTTAACCAGGTGGTCGGGGGTTCAAATCCCCTTGGGCCCGTTGCCATGGGCGATGTCTATGGTTTTTGAAAAGGTGATGCATCTGATACACAACTCTTTCATCGGTGAGGTGTGAGCGATGGGCACCTCACTTGATGTACTAAAACACGAGATGGTTCCGGACCATCAGATTATGAGCGAAGAAGAGGTCGCGGAGCTTCTTGCGACGTACCATATCTCTTTGGAGCAATTGCCCAAAATTTATCACGACGATCCAGCAGTACGGGCTATCGGAGGCGATGTCGGGGATGTTATCCGGATTATTCGCGACAGCCGCACAGCGGGTAGAGCCGAAGCGTATCGCCTCATCATGAAGAGACCAAAGAAATAATTTCAGGGCCGGGAGCTGATCCATCTGTTAGACAGAAGCGTTTTGTCGAGAGCATATTTTTCGTGGCAGCATGTAGCGCGCCACCAGTTAGATTCCTATAATTATTTCCTCGAGCACAACCTCCAGAAAGTCGTCGACGAACAGCGCATTATTGAGACTGATATTGAGAGCCGTGGAAAAGGTAAAGAGGCCGTATGGGTTGAATTGGGCAAGATCGAGGTGAAGAAGCCCCTCGTCCGTGAGGCGGACGGGTCGCAGTCCGAGCTCTTCCCGAGCGAGGCGCGCCTCCGCAACCTCACGTATGCAGCACCTATTCAACTCGACATGACGCTCGTCCAGGGCGAAGAGGCGCAGGATCCGGTCGTCACCGTCATCGGGCAGTTGCCGGTGATGGTGGGTTCGGCCGCCTGCAACCTCTACAACATGAGCGACGCCGAGCGAACCGGGCACGGTGAAGACCCTCTTGACCCCGGTGGCTACTTCATCGTCAACGGCACGGAGCGGGTGCTGATGACGCTTGAAGACCTTGCCTCCAACAAGATCATGACCGAGTTCACCGAGCGCTACAACGAGCGGATCTACGTGGCGAAGGTCTTCTCGCAGTACCGGGGCTACCGGGCGCTCGTTATCGTCGAGCGGAACCGCAAGAACCTGCTTGAAGTCTCGTTCCCCTCGGTCGCCGGACACCTCCGTTTCGTCGACCTGATGCGGGCGCTGGGGCTCCAGGGCGACCACGACATCGTGGAGGCGGTCTCCACCGACGAGGAGATCCTCACCTTCATGATGCAGAACCTGGAGGAGAGTGAGTGCGACACAGTCGATGAAGGCGTCATGTATGTCGGGAAGAAACTTGCCCCCAACCAGACCCGCGACTACCAGCGTAAAAGGGCTGAGTTCGTCCTCGATAACTACCTCCTTCCGCACTTGAATTACCTGATGCCGGTTGGCCTCAAGGAGGAGGACCTCGAATACCGGACGGCAATCGAGGGCGTCCGCCTCGCAAAGGCGCACTTCCTTGGCCGCATGGCCGAGGCCTGTTTCGATCTGGTGCTTGAGAGGCGCCGGATCGACGACAAGGACCACTACGCGAACAAGCGGCTGAAACTCGCCGGCGATCTGATGGAAGACCTCTTCCGGATCTCGCTCAACCGCCTGACCCGGGACGTGAAGTACCAACTCGAGCGGGCCAGCATGCGCCACCGCGAACTCTCGATCGGCACCGCCGTGCGCGCCGACGTCCTGACCGAGCGGCTGCTGCACCCGCTTGCCACCGGCAACTGGGTTGGCGGGCGCACCGGGGTCTCGCAACTCCTGGACCGGGTAGACCACATGGCGGTACTCTCACACCTCCGTCGCGTGATCTCCCCGCTCTCCCGGTCGCAGCCTCACTTCGAGGCCCGTGATCTGCACCCCACCCAGTGGGGCCGGATCTGTCCGAGCGAGACCCCCGAAGGTCCGAACTGTGGGCTGGTGAAGAACTTCGCCCAGATGGTCGAGATCAGCAAGGGCGTTATCGACGAAGAGGAAGTGAAGAACACCCTGTACGAAATGGGCGTCATCGCCCTCCGGAGGGAGACGGCATGAGGCGGCAGTCACGTGTCTTCGTTGACGGTGCCCTGATCGGGCTCGTGGATGACCCCCGGGACCTGGTCACCCGGATGCGCGAGATGCGCCGGAATGGCGGACTCTCCACCGAGGTCAACGTCTCCTACAAGGATTTCAACAACGACGTCATCATCCACACCGACCGTGGGAGAGCGCGCCGGCCCCTGATCGTGGTCAGGGACGGCAAACCGGAGGTGGCCGGAGAGGACATCGAGCGTCTCCGCAACAACGAGATGACCTTCGAAGACCTGGTACGGAAGGGTGCGATCGAGTTCATCGATGCCGAAGAGGAAGACGACCTCTTCATCGCCATCAACGAAGCGGATCTCACCCCCGAGCACACCCACCTGGAGATCGATCCTTCGCTTATCCTGGGTATCGGTGCGGCGCACGTTCCTTTCCCTGAGCACAACGCCAGTCCTCGTGTCACCATGGGCGCAGGGATGGTCAAGCAGGCGCTCGGGTTCGGGGCGGCAAACATGAAACTCCGCCCCGACACGCGGGGGCACATGCTCCACTATGTCCAGAAGCCGCTCACCTACACCCAGACCTCCGATGTAATCGGGTCCGACGAGCGTCCGGCGGGCCAGAACTTTGTCGTTGCGATCCTCTCCTACGAGGGGTTCAACATTGAAGATGCGCTGATCATCAACAAGGCCTCCATCGACCGGGGTCTCGGACGGTCGCACTTCTTCCGCACCTACGACGGCGAGGAGCGGCGCTACCCCGGCGGCCAGGTCGACCGGATCGAGATCCCTGACGAAGAGGTCTCCGGCGCGCACGGTGCCGA
>NZ_DAQR01000093.1:25568-38116 GCF_002502935.1 Methanoculleus sp. UBA413 | reverse complement strand
TACGCGAACCTTGATGACGACGGCATCATCAACCCCGAGACGGTTGTCCACGAAAAAGACGTGCTGATAGGGAAGACCTCTCCGCCGAGGTTCCTTGAGGAGCCCACGAGCGAGCTCATCGCCGTCGAGAAACGGCGCGACACCTCGGTCACGATGCGGAGCAACGAGCGCGGGATCGTGGATACCGTCATCATCACCGAGGGCGAGAACTCCTCGCGTCTCGTGAAGGTCCGGACCCGTGACCTCCGGGTGCCTGAGGTGGGCGACAAGTTCGCGTCCCGGCACGGCCAGAAGGGCGTTATCGGTCTCATCCAGCCTTCAGAGGATATGCCGTTCACTGAGTCCGGCATGACGCCTGACCTGATCATCAACCCCCACGCGATCCCGAGTCGTATGACCATCGGGCATATGCTCGAGATGCTGGGCGGCAAGGTCGGCTCCCTCGAGGGCCGCCGGATCAACGCGACCGCATTCCGCGGCGAGCGTGAGGCAGACCTCCGAAGGTCGCTCAAGGAACTCGGGTTCTCCCATGACGGCCGTGAAGTGATGTACGACGGCATCACCGGCCGCCGGTTTGCGGCCGACATTTATGTCGGCGTCATCTACTACCAGAAGCTCTATCACATGGTCTCGAGCAAGATGCACGCGCGGTCTCGCGGCCCAGTGCAGGTGCTCACCCGCCAGCCGACTGAAGGGCGTGCCCGCGAGGGTGGTCTTCGGTTCGGTGAGATGGAGCGCGACGTGATGATCGGTCACGGTGCGGCCATGGCCCTGAAAGAGCGGCTGCTTGACGAATCTGACAAGGTGACCCAGTGGGTCTGCGCAAAGTGTGGTATGGTGGCGATGCTTGACCGGAAGAGGAAGGTGACGCGATGTCTTGCTTGCGGCAGCGAAACCGATATCTACCCTGTCGAGATGAGTTACGCCTTCAAGCTCCTCCTCGACGAGATGAAGAGCATGGGCATTGCTCCCCGCCTGAGACTCGACGATATGGTGTAAGAGGGGGCGTAATCAAACTATGACCAGTCCAAAACGTGTTGGAAGGATCGAGTTCGGGCTCTTCTCCCCGAAAGAGATCCGCAAAATGAGCGTCCGGAAGATCATCTGGGCGGACACCTACGACGATGACGGATTCCCCTACCCGCAGGGCCTGATGGACCTGCACCTGGGCGTCATCGACCCCGGTCTCCGGTGCAAGACCTGTGACCAGAAGGCGGCCGATTGCCCGGGCCACTTCGGGCATATCGAGCTCGCAAAGCCTGTCATCCATGTTGGGTATACCCGGCTGATCCGGAAACTCCTGCGGGTGACCTGCAGGTCCTGTTCCCGGCTGCTGATGACGACCGAAGAGGTCGAGAAGATCGTCGGGCCTGAGGACAGCGACCTCACCGTGGATGTTGTCTCCGAGAAAGACGTCAAGAAAGAACGGATCTGTCCCCACTGCGGGGAGCAGCAGCTCAAGATCAACTTCGAGAAACCCACCACCTTCTCCGAGGTCTTCGTGGAAGACGGGAGGAAGGTGGAGCACAAACTGACTCCTGCCGACATCAGGGCGCGTCTTGAGAAGATCCCGGACGACGATCTGCGGCTGATGGGGGTCAACCCTGACGTCGCGCGGCCGGAGTGGACGATCCTTACGGTTCTCCCGGTCCCGCCGGTCACGATGCGTCCCTCGATCATCCTCGAGAACGGGCAGCGGTCCGAGGACGACCTGACCCACAAGCTTGTGGATATCATCAGGATCAACCAGCGGTTCAAGGAGAACCAGGATGCTGGCGCTCCCCAGTTGATCATCGAGGACCTCTGGGAACTCCTGCAGTACCACGTCACCACCTACCTCGACAACGAGGTGGCGGGGTGCCCGCCCGCCCGACACCGGAGCGGTCGGCCCTTAAAGACCCTCTCGCAGCGTCTCAAAGGGAAGGAAGGGCGATTCCGTGGTTCGCTCTCAGGGAAGCGCGTGAACTTCTCCGCCCGTACGGTGATCTCGCCCGACCCGAACCTCTCTATCGGCGAGGTCGGGATACCGCTTGCTATCGCAAACGAGATGACCGTCCCGGTCAGGATAACCCCGTTCAACATCGAGGAGATGCGGCAGTACGTCTTAAACGGTCCTGTACGTCCTACCATCAGGTCGCCCTGCGGTGCAAACTATGTCATCAGGCCCGACAACCGGAGGATGCGTCTTTCGGATGTAAACCTAGAGACGGTCATGGAGATGCTCGAGCCGGGCTGGACGGTGGAGCGGCAGTTGAAGGACGGGGATATCGTCCTCTTCAACCGGCAGCCCTCGCTGCACCGGATGAGTATCATGGCCCACCGCATTGTCGTGATGGACGGGAAGACCTTCCGGCTGAACCCGGCGGTCTGTCCTCCCTACAACGCCGACTTCGATGGCGACGAGATGAACCTGCACATCCCGCAGACCGAGGAGGCCCGTGCGGAGGCCGAGATCCTGGTCTCGGTGCAGGCAAATATCCTCTCGCCGAGGACCGGCGGTCCGATCATCGGCGGCATCCACGATCATATCTCGGGGATCTTTCTCTTAACGCACAGGATGCGCCACTTCCGAAAAGAGGACGTGCTCTATCTCACCCAACACCTCGATATCGACCACCTGCCCGAGCCGGATGCGGTGGATGGTGACGGGAAGCCGCTGTGGACCAACAAGCAGGTCTTCTCGCTCATCCTCCCGGATGAACTGAACATGATCTTCCGTGCTTCGTCGTGTCAGAACTGTGAGACCTGCCGGCGTGAGATGTGCGAGAACGATGCTTACGTCCGGATCATCGACGGTCACCTGGTCACCGGCACCATCGACAAGAAGGCGATCGGTGCGTTCGACGGCCAGATCCTGCACCGGATCATCAGGCAGTACGGCATGAAGCGGGCCGCCCGGTTCATCGACGACGTGACCAAGCTCTCGATCCGGGGCATCATGTTCCAGGGGTTCTCGTTCGGCATCGATGACGAAGACCTGACCAAGACCGAGTACGGCCAGATCGATGAGGTGCTCAATGGTGCCGTCAGCGACGTCGAGCGCCGGATCAAGATCTTCAAGGAGGGGCAGCTCGAACCGATGCCGGGCCGGACACTCGAGGAGACGCTTGAGATGCAGATCATGCAGGTCCTTGGCAAGGCCCGTGACCGCACCGGTGAGATCGCCGGGCGGCACCTTGGGATGGATAACAGCGCTGTGGTGATGGCGGTCTCCGGCGCCCGTGGGTCGATGCTGAACCTGACGCAGATGGCCGGTTGTCTCGGGCAGCAGTCGGTTCGTGGTGAGCGAATCATGCGTGGCTACGAGGACCGGACCCTGCCGCATTTCCGGCGCAACGAGCTCGGTGCGGAGGCGCACGGGTTTATCGCCAACAGTTACAAGAGCGGTCTCTCCCCGACCGAGTTCTTCTTCCACGCCATCGGTGGGCGTGAAGGTCTTGTGGACACTGCGGTTCGTACATCGCAGAGCGGCTACCTGCAGCGGCGGATGATCAACGCGCTACAGGATCTCAAGGTCGAATACGACGGCACCGTCCGGACGACGGGCGGCCGGATCATCCAGTTCCGCTACGGCGAAGACGGGACTGACCCCGCAAGGAGCAGTTACGGCGCCCCGGTGGACGTGAAAGGCATCGTGGAGAGCGTCTTAAAGGAGGAGGTCAAATGAACAGCGATCTTGAAGAGCGGATCGATACCCTCGATCTGCCCTACCGGACCCGGGAAGACCTGAAGGCGAGTCTCGCAGACCGGGATATCACAGAAGAGGAGTTCGACAAAATCCTTGAGATGATCTTCTTCGAGTACGAGAAGACCAGGATCGAGCCCTGTGAGGCGGTCGGTGTCGTGGCGGCGCAGTCGATCGGCGAGCCCGGTACCCAGATGACGATGCGGACCTTCCACTACGCGGGTGTGGCCGAGATCAACGTTACCCTGGGTCTCCCCCGGCTCATCGAGATCATGGATGCCCGGCGGGAACCGAGCACCCCCACGATGGCGGTCTTCCTGCTGGAAGACTGGGCGTTCAACCGTGACCGCGCCCGTGAGGTGAGCTGGCAGATCGAGGCCGCGCCGCTCCATGAGTTTGGGGATATCACCATCGATATGGAGCATATGCAGGTCTTTGTCCAGCTCAACAAGCAGGTCTGTGACCGGCGGAGGATCGCGGTGGACGAGATCATCGAGACGGCCCCGAGGAAGATCAAGGAGAAGCGGCACTTCCGCGACTTCGAGGTTGAAGGGGATCCGAAGAAGGCGTCGATTGTATTCACCCCAAAAGACCGGGAGAGTTACCAGAACCTCTTCCAGCTCGCGGAGCACGTCAGGAATGTCATCGTTCAGGGTATCGATGACATCGAGCGGGTGGTCGTCAGAAAAGAGGGCGGAGAGTATATCCTTTATACTGAAGGCTCCAACCTAAAAGATGTCTTCGAAGTCGAGGGCGTTGATACAACCCGCACGCGGAGCAACAACATCAGCGAGATCGCCGATGTGCTCGGTATCGAGGCGGGCCGGAACGCGATCATCCAGGAAGCCTTAAGTACCCTGAACGAACAGGGTATCGGCGTTGATGTTCGTCATATCATGCTCGTCGCTGATATGATGTGCATGGATGGCGAGGTCAAGCAGATCGGCCGGCACGGTATTGCCGGCGAGAAGGAGAGTGTCCTCTCCCGGGCTGCATTCGAAGTGACAGTCAACCATCTGCTGGATGCAGCAATCGCGAACGAGGTGGACGAATTGAACGGTGTCACCGAGAACGTGATCGTGGGCCAGCCTATTCAGCTCGGCACCGGCGATGTGAGACTCATCGCAAAACGCGTAAACCTGAAAACCTAGGAGAATTATACATGGACTTTAATGCTTCACTACGCAAAGCCGTGAAGACTGGTACCGTGTTTCTGGGCCGGAACAAGACCCAGGAATGCATCGAGGAAGGCAAGGCGAGACTTGTCGTGGTGGCTAAAAACAGCCCCGAATCTGTCAAAAACCTCGTGAAAGAAATCGACATCCCTGTCTACATCTACGAGGGTTCGAGTGTCCAGCTCGGGAAAGCCTGCGGTATGCCGTACGTTGTCAGTGCGCTTGCCGTGATCGAGCCTGGTGAATCCGATATCCTGAATGTTGCGAGAGTGTAGACGATGCCACAGGTCGTGCTGACTGAGGAGTGCATGCGCCTCATCTCCCAATTTGAGAGTCTTACCGGCGCAGGTAGCCGCGATTGCGTCGTTGACAACCGTAACGAGCGCATCATCTTCGTGATCAATCCCGGCGACATGGGTCTTGCCATCGGCAGGGGCGGATCGAGTATCAAGAAGGCTTCCGACGTGATGGGGAAGCGGATCGAGGTTGTAGAGTATTCGCCGGACCCGGGCCAGTTCATCCGGAACTGTTTCCTCCCTGCGCATGTCACCGATATCGACTTTGCCACCGACGCGGAGGATCAGCCGATCGCCCGCGTGGAGGTGCGCGATGAGGATCGGGGGCTTGCTATCGGGAAAGCAGGGAAAAATATCTTCAAGGCAAAGGTTCTTGCGCAGCGGCAGCACGACATCGCCGATGTCCAGCTGGTGCAGAACGAAGTTGCCTGACCTTCCCTCTCCTTTTTGTTGCGGTCACCCCGGCGAGCGGAGGCTATGGTGGTCTCCTGCAAGCTCTGTTCTGATGCCTTCAGGGTACCGTTTTTGCCGTTACTTCCGGCCGTCCCTCCCTCCGGACCGTTTATCTCTCGCTTCCCTTCCATTAGGATGCCCGGGACCACTGCGCTCGTTGGTCCTGGATCCGACTCCTGATTCTCATCGTACTCGGGGGATCCTGATGGGGCGGATCCGCTCAGGGGAGTTCCAGAGGGCTTGTATCCAGAAATTATTTATACCTGGAGCCTTATGAAGAGACTCCCATAATCAGAGGATCCGGGCGAGCGGTGAGACCTACCTCCCCTGTAGCGAAACGGGTTGGCGGGTTACCCGGAGGCCCTGGATGCCGGAGTGTGTTTCTTTGAGGCGTCTTTTCCTTGTGTCAGCAATAGTGGTGCTCTGCGTAGGTGCGGTTGCCCTCTCCCATCCTGCGTTTGTCAGCTCTTTGGGCGCCGGCGACCCGGGTTGGCCGGGGGTATCGCGGTGACCCCACAGCCCGTCCTGAGCGAATCGGATATCCGGGATCGGGTCATCAACTGGACTGAAGATAGCATCGGGGCTACGCCCGGTGAAACTGCCGGCGATGAGAAACCCGTTACTCCAAAAGTGCCGGCGACGGGCATGCCTACCGAGAATTCGACGCCGGCGACGACAACGCCCACTCAGAACGCTACAGCCTCTTCGGAACCTACTGCGACAGCGACCACTGATATCGATGATTCTGACGACGAGGAGCCGGAGGAGACGACGGCAGCAACACCAACCCTGGAGCGGGAGGCTCCTCCCAGACCGAACGCGACACTGGCGAAATCGCACCAGTCCCACGACCGCCCGCTGGTCCAGAGCGACCACCAGCTCATCACTCCGGCGTCGCCCATCCCCCCGGGCGAGAACCAGACCGGGGCGTCGCCTGCGGTCACGGTGCCGCAGGAGGGCCTGATCGTCAGGGGTGTCGGGGTGCTCCTCCCCCGGACCCCGGAGGATGTCGCCCTTACCCGGAACGGTGTGGAGATAGCGAACCTGGACTGGCTGCTTGACCCTGTCATGCACCTTGGCGGCAGGCACCCCCGGGCAGCGTTCGAGGGGGAGCCGTTTACCGTCACCGTGACGGTCGAGGCCCGGAACGTAACGCTCACGGGAGAGAGTCCTGCCTATGTTGTCCTGGTGCCACCGCCGGCTGGGACCGGGGTCTACGAGGTCACCCGGACCCGTGAGCCCGGAGGACTCAGGGATGGGGAACGGGCTGTCTGGGAGTTCTCGGTCGTCACCCGCACCGGGAGACTGACGCTCGCAAACCTCACCCTCTCTGAGGAGAGACAGGTCACGGATCTGACGTCGAACCCTGAGTTCTTTGCTTTCCGGGCATACGCCTTCACCTCCGGTCAGGAGTACCCGTCAGTAGGGCTCTCTGACCCGGTGCTCGCCATCCGGCCTTCCGGGAACACAACCGTGATAGAGGAGTCGTCCCTCCCTGCCCTCTACACGCGTGCGGGTATCCAGAACTTGGCGCTCCGCCCGTCGGAGACGATGACCGGAGCCTGGGACCGGGGCGTTGACCACAATGCGCTCGTCACTGAAGCGGCCGGGCACCTTGACACCATCAGGGCCCTCGGGAAAGAAGAGGTAACGGCCCTCTATGCCGAAGAAGGAACGGGTGGGCGTGAAACGGGGGCGGATGTGCCGGCTGCGTCCTCATCCGTGTCGTCCCCGCTCGACCTGATCGCGGGATTTTTCCGTGGCCTGTTCGGGTGGTTCGGGGAGACGGCCCAGGATGGTTCTCCGTGAGGGTAGGTAAGATATCTTTTTCCCGGTTGATGATGCGGGAGAGCAACTGTGTTGGCACCGGCGGTGCTCGAACCCCGGTAGCATACATACACCCGTTCACGGCTTTTCACTAGGTATCACGTTCAGGAAAACGACTGCCGGAACTCCCCATAAGGCATACCTGCAGACTCCTTTTAAGATCCCCACCTCGCCCGCGCCGGGCGTGCGCTCCTCAATCGCACCTTCGGTCCAATCTCCGGACGTGCCGTCCGTGGAACCCTTCGACCAGTCGTTCCCCGCACCTGGGGCGGGGGCAGTACGTCGTGATATGCACGTTCTAAAGTGCCATCTGGGGGGTACCGCGGGAGTTCGAGCACCGTCATTCCAGTACGGTTACCTGAAAAACTAAAACTATGAGAGAACCCGCTACAGTGGACTGTGGTGGCTATCATACCCAGGGGAGGGGCTGACGGGGAGTGCGACGGGCGGAACACCCGGTGCTCGACCACCGCTAGGTGAGGAGGGGGAGCCTCCCCCTCCCCTGCTTCCAACTCGCACCTTTGGTGCTCGAACAACTGCAGGGAGAGTTCCCCTCCACCCCACAGCCCGGGTCTACCCCTCACCGCTCCCTGAGCTGCTTCCAGAGGTACATAAGCCCGAAGCACCCCGAAAGCGTCATATCACCGAAGGGTGCCGCCTGGTAGGCCTCCGGCATCAGCCTGAGCCGGTTGGGGCCGGTGACGACCACGGTATCGGTGACGAGCGGTTTCCTGACCGCTGCCCCGTGACCGCCGTCATCAAAGACCTCTTCCGATGTCAGCGTGCCGTCGGCGAGCCGCCAGAGGTAGTGCTGCAGTTTTTCGGGGTCGAGTGCACCGGTGTGGTGCTCGAAAAGCCCGTAGATCTCCCTCCCTTTCAGGGCGAAGCTGAGAGTGTGGCCGTTCCCGACGTTGACGAGGATGATCCCTTCTTTCGCCCGCTGCCGCACCCAGGGGTCGCAGAGCGCCCCGATGAGCGCGACCGGCCCGGTATCGGTGACTAGCGCTCCCGACGCCTGCTTCCGGACCGCCTGCATCCTGGTCATATCATGGAGTGGCGGGTCCGCGACAAGAGAGAGGAGGTCCCAGTCCCCGGCATCCAGTTGTTCCCGCATGAGTTCAAACCTGTGGATACGGTTGCTCCGGTGCGGCGAGTAGCCGTGGTCCTGGACCGCGACCGCGACATTCTCCGGGTACTCCACACCGAAGAGGGAGAGGGCCTTCTGCAGTTCCGGCTCCATGTAGTCGGTAGTATGGATGGTCACCGCGTCCCCGGGAGCAGTGGCCCGGATCTCCACACCCATCGAACGGACCCGCTCGAGGTCGTCATGGAGGGTCCCGGCGGCTCCGGGCGTGGCATAGACAGGGAGCCCTCTGGCCAGGTGCTCCCGTATCGCGCCGGTGTTTGCGCCGCCGCCCATCAGGAACCCGTCCAGGAAGACCGGGAGCCCGGCTCTGGTTGCCTGTCGGATGCGCTCCGCCACCACCACGGTCGGGGAGGGGAGGACCAGTTTGATGCTGTTCTCGATCGGCCGGCCGGGCTGGTAGACCAGGATATCCTGGGTGCCCCTGCCGACGTCGATGGCCAGGAGTGGAGTCGTCAGATCGATCATGGATAACCTCGCACGCCGCCGTACCTCCATGGCAGGCGGTTACTATCAGAATCTCCCCGCAGGGTCAAAAAAGGTGTGATAGCGGTCAGGCGTTCCGACGGTCCGCCGCCGGGGAAAGAGTGAACGACATCGCCGCATCGATCCAGTACAATCTGGCCAGAGGCGTCGCCGCGATGGCCATCCAGGCAGCGGAAGAGCGGGGGATCCCCCGGGTGGCACTCTCAGGCGGGGTGGCGTATAATCGGACGATCCGGGAGACGATCCGCCGCGAGGTGCTGGCGGCAGGGCTTGAGTTCGTCATCAACCACGACTACCCGCTCGGGGACGGATGCATCAGTTTCGGGCAGGTGGTGTACGGCGGGAGCATGGAGGGGTGAGGAGGGCGGGTTCGGCTGCCCCGGACGATGGGTACCGGTAGAGGAACTCCCTTCGACCATCGGCATCAGGCTCCTCCGCCATCACGGCGTCGGACGGGTGGGGACGGTCCGCCGATTGCGCACATCCCGGGCACGGTAACCGCCGGTTACGAGATCGAACCGGGGAAGTACTCCAGCGAGGTACACGACCTCACTGGCGAGAGGTATGACTTCGAGAAGAACATACTCTAGGACTTGCCGCTCTGGGCGGTGCTACCCTATGTCATGCTCACATTCTTCCCCGTGTGCTTCTTCCCCGGCGAATTTGTTTACTTTCTCTTCCTGACGTTCGGCTACCGACGGGTGACGCAGCGCACAATTCTCGACGACGACCTCCGGCGTGACCTCTACCGGCAGATCGCCGCCTATCCGGGCATCGAGACCGGGGAACTCAACGAGCTTACGGGTGTCTCGCGAAGTCGGCTCCGGTATCACCTTGCCATGCTCGCCAGGGAAGGAAAGGTGGCCACCGTCTGTCACCGGGGCCGCTACGGGCACTTCGCACGGAACCAGAGGCACACCGCGTTTGAACAGCGCATCCAGATCGTCCTACGGGAGGAAATTTCCCAGGTGATGCTCGGGCGTCTCCTCGAATCCATGGAGGTGGACCGGAACGATCTCTCGGAACGGCTTGGAATCTCCGGTCGGATGGCCTCGGATAGGATGCGGGAGTTCAAGGGAGACGGGATCGTCGTCACGGAGAGGGATGGACAGTTCGTCCGCTACCGGCTCTCCGAAGCTGCCCGGGAGTTCTTCGACTGGCATCCGGAAGCTCTCCGCCTCCCCGGCCATCCCGGCACGGAGAGTTATCCCGCCGAAATGGGTCGCGAGATCTCGTCGGGCTAAATTCCAGCGCGCGGGTCCGTATACCTGTCTTGCGGCCGTCACGCTCCGTCATCGAGATCCGATCTCGCATGAGAGGAAACCACTCGCAGTACCGCTTATCACGAACCCATCCCAAGAAAAGTCGTGGTTTTCACCTTCATCCCACCCATCGATGAGATAAGAAAATCCGGGTATAGGAGTGAGCTCGCGTTTCCAATACCTTAACGTGAATTGTCCTGCCCTGCGTATGCAGGAGAGCGTTTCCGCACTGCGCTTCTCTCCCACAAAATGTAAATACCCAACTTTGCCAGTTGGCAACACATAAGAGTGTTCTTAGTGATGTTTGAATTGAGCTAAAATGCAAACACAACTAAGAACCAATGAGATTGAGCCGACTGACAATATATCTTTTCCTATCGGTACCATTCTCCTCGTTGCAAGGCTGTATGACGTCCTGAATTTTCACGCTATTTTCGGGAAACACAAGACGCGGGGTATCGATATCAACAAGTTGCTTCAAGCCCTGATCAGTTACAAACTGACGGATAACTTCAGCATCAAGCGTTCCCACGAATGGATCACCCGGCCGGAAGTTCTCGCCGAGTTCAATCTCCCGTCCTTCAGCGAACGAACCCTCTACCGTGTCCTTGAAATCCTTGGTGTCAACCGGGATGAAATCATCTCCGACCTCCAGGATGTCCTTTTTGCGCGGTATGCCTTTGAGCATACCAACATCAACATGGATTGGACCAGCATCGTTCTTCACGGTACTGAGGCGAAGCTCGGAAAGTATGGCTACAGCCGGGATCACCGGCCCGATAAGAAACAGATCACCGTCGGCGTCACCGAACTTGCCGACCCGATCCATGTCCCGATTGGGATGACAATCGAACCCGGCAATCTCAATGATCAGATGCACTTCAAGAAGACCTATCGGCAGTCACGCGACCGGCTCAGAGAGGGTTCTCTCGTGATATTCGATAAAGGAGCGAACAGTGTCGCCAACATCCATATGATCCGGGCAGATCAGCTGCAGTACATCACTGGGAAGAAGCTCAACAAGAGCGATGACAAGATTATCGCTGCATTTGAGACCTATCATCCTCAAGTTATTGATGCAGAATCCGGGATTCGCGGGATTATAATTGAGAAACCAAGCAGTACCAATTACCTCTACTTCTCCGAAAAACTGCAGAACGAGCAACTGGAATCCCGAGCCAGAAAAGTCGTGCGAGAGATACAAGAAGCAAAGGCCATTCAGGAAAGCATTGACAAGAAGAAGAGTCTTCCAAAGCGATTCCGGATAAACAATCTGCTTGTGGATGTGGACTACTCCATCCAGACAAAACTGCTCGAACTCTCGGAAGAGGATGCCGTCAAACTCCTTGAAGAGAAGTTCATCACCGGCAGAGAAGGATTCTTCTGCCTGAAATCAAGCAAGAAGTTGACACTTACCGAAGCCCTGCTGACCTACCGTAAAAAGGACTCGATTGAGAAGATCTTCAACTCGCTGAAGAATGAGATCGAGATCAAGCCGCTGCGGGTATGGACGGATAACAGCATTTACGGTGCGCTAATCATTGGGTTTATTGCGCAACTTTTTGTCTCCCTGATCCGATTCGAGATCCCGGAACTGAAGCATACGTCAACGAAATTCATCAAACAGGCGCTATTGAATTTGACAGTTACCATTGATTCGTGGATGAGGAAGACAAAAAAGTACATTCACTCCAATTTTGATGCCATAAACACGATGATTCTACGGCATAATTGGGCCATTTCGGGATCGGGGAGGGGGGAAAAGACCAACTGGCAAAGTCTCTATCCCGATGAAATTCTGAAGGCATGAGATCACGATAGCCGAGGATCTCATGGGGTGAGTGAAACCCAAAGTGGCAAACTTAGGTAAATAACGAGCATGGTAAGGAGACCCCTATCGGGCTTAGTTGCCAAGGACCATCCCACTGCAGGGAAAATAATACCACTGTAACAGGGAGCCAGATCAGAATACCCAGGAAAGAGCTTTTAAGCCCAATTACGCCACGAATGACTTCGAAACCACCTAATTCCCGCTGATACATCAGGTAGTTCCCAAAGGAGACAAAAACATCATGGGGCCAATATAAAGCCAGTTAACGACCGGATTTTGAATACCGTCTAGGTGAGGGAAAAAAGTACGTTCAACGAACCACAGAAGAACAATCCAGGCGATTGCCAATAGTACCCCGAGTACTGCTCCCCCTGCCCGGCTCGATTTTT